>NZ_JACJDT010000066.1:0-13761 GCF_014163675.1 Pseudoalteromonas sp. SR44-5 | reverse complement strand
GATTTAGGCTTTAACACCCAATTTACGATGCAGTATTTAAAAGTATCCCCTTTCGGCGATTATATTTCTTTTTTATCAGAGGGGCTTGGATACCCTAAATATTACTGGGTTAATTTATCAGACCCCAGTAAGCGCATTACAAAACCTTTCAAAACAGGGGGTTATTTTTTCTCAGATAAAAAAAATAAAGTGTTAAGTAAAGGGTTTAAAGATTCGACTGATTTAATGGGGAATGGTCAGTATTATATAGATGACTTTTTTTATGAATTTGATTTAAATACTCAGCAAACACGAGAAATACCAATTAAAGAAAATGATATATGGGGCATGGGAAATATATATATTTTTGACGTGTTTAATATCAAGGATGAACAATGACAGAGCAATTGAATACTGGGCAATCTAGTTTTCCTAAAGCGTATTTACTCACGGGTTATGTTAATAGAGGCGAGCCAATCAGTAAGCTCACCCCGCTGTTTAACCGTGTGGTGGTGGCTGATAGCGATGGAGCTGCACCAATACTGTTAAGCAGTGATGAAGGCGCCGTGCTTGAGGCTGTTGATTACAAACAGTTGACGACACGAAACCCGTTTCATGCTCATAAAAACCGACCTATTATTGTGCCGCCGGTTGATGCGATAAGCTTGTTAGCGGCAAGCCAAGGTGATAAGTGGTTTGAGGCATTTAAAACTGAACTAGGAAGTTATAAGGGCAAGATTAATACCCTTATTTATCGACAGATTGCAGTTGCAGATTTAAAGCGCCCTGATAGTAAAGATAAAACCTACAGCGACTGGTATAACGAGCACATTATTAAGAGCAAGGTAACCCATATTTATGGTTATGTTATACCTAAAACACGGGCGCTGTTACTCAGTGTAAATCGCTCCATTCCGTTGGCAGGCGGCGATGGTAATGTTGAAATAGTAAAAGGTACTGAAACGCCAATTAAAGGTTTTTTTAATACGGAGGATGAGCTCGGAACTGAAAGTAAAGTTTATAGTGCGGTTATAAATAACAATGATCAAAAATTGAGCGCTGGTTTATATAAAATACGCGTTAAATTAGATTCAAGAACTCTTAGGCCGCTTGGTAACCGTTGGAGCCAAAACGCTCTTAGCTATGATGACAGTGGCACCCCTTATTACGAACTCAGCGAAATGTTGCATTTTGACATTCAAAATGAAGCGGGTGAGTTTGATATTATTAACTGCGACCCAATTTCTGTTGAAGAGTCGCTGATTAAGCAGTTTCCGAGTTATTACACCCACTTAATTAACTTTGCAAAAAACACGGCCTCTGCCCCTGAAGGTTTTGACCCTAATGAGCCAAAAAAAGGCTTGCCTGAATATGGCTCGCCCGATGCCAAAATGCCGAATAGCAAACCCACGGCAATTGCCGGTGGCTTTTTAGATTACTGTACAAACTGGGAATTAACTAAAACCCGTGCCAGCCTTGCTGCGGGCTTTTTAGTTGCCGACATGCAGCAATATGTTGATGCCGATGGCGTACACCATGATAACCGAGGGAAATTTGCCAAGTTAGTTGCTAAAACGCTGCATACCCACTTTCAAACTAACCAGGACCCTGCAGTATCGGCAATGCTTGATGCTACCTTTGCACTTGATAGCGGTGTTGATGCTTGGGTTAAAGTGAGGGAGGCGTTAACTAACCCCAGTGGCGTGACAGCAAGCGATGCATTAAGGGAAAGATTCTTGCCTTTTAGTTTAGCTAACGGTGGTTTAACTGATAATCAGGAACGGCAATTCAATAATACCTTCGGTAGTAAGTTAGGTATTCCTGCGAGCGTACTTAACGTATTAGATAAGTTTATTAATACCGTTGATTTAGCTGTAAGTATTTGCGCGTTTAGTGAGGCGACCATATCGTATTTTGGTGAAGCGGAAAACACTTTAAACACCAGTGTTAATCATTATAAAAGAGTGGCTGATGATTATTTTGCCCGTTTAAGCGAGCGCGAAGTAAGCCATGATGTGGTTATTCAGAGCCAGTTTGAACTTGACAGTGACGTTGTGAGTGAGAAGTACCAAAATGAAATAATATCGCGTAGCCAAATTATTGTTGAAGGGCTGCTAGCAAACCCTAATGCAATGGTTGATATTTCAGGGTATACCTGTGATATCGGCGGCTTTGAATATAATAAAAAGTTGTCTTTAAGGCGCGCTGAGGCTGTTAAAACTATTTTAGCTGAACAAATGATTAGCCGCGGTATGGATCATAACCAAGTTGAATCTCGCATGCGGGTATATGGGTACGGCATGCTTGAGAACTTGGTTGATAACGACTCAGAAGCCCAACGTGCAATTAACCGGCGGGTAAGCCTTAAAGCTTATATTGTCAGTAGCCTTGCTGTAAGTGCTTCTCGTGAGGGGCTGAATAATTTAGAACGTTACCGTAGCTTAAGTGTTGAGAAAAAAATCGCACGCTCAAAAGAGGGCGACAAAGCATTAATGGCCGCGCTTGACACTGCGCTTGCGGTATTAAGTGTAATACCTCATACCGCGCTTGTGGCACGTTCAATTGGGCTTGCTAAAGCGGTGGTAGACGCCGCGCCTGTTGTTACTCGAGGCGTTGCTGCCTTAGCTGATGAAATAATGACAGATAATATATGCAAACAATATTTAGCGGTTGATGATAGGCAAAAACAGCAAAGCGAACGAAGTAGCGCCAACCAAGCATTAATGCGTGATTTGGTAACAGAAATGAACAGTAACCACACCATTGCTAATAGCACTTTATGGGCGGCGCAATACAGAGTAAGAGCTGAAGCCATTGCGGGGTTAGTGGGGTTACTGCTAAGAGCGCAAGTGTATGCAAGCAGCAAAGAAGACTATATCAACAATGCAAAAAAATTAGAGATTCAGGCCTATATTGAAAACTTTTTACTCGGCGATGAGTGGGCGTATCCGCTAATAGATAACGCGGTAATAAAAATGGATACGTTTTGGGTTAACTTAGTTGAAAACGTAAATAAAATGAAAGGCTCTGGTGCAGCTGAGCGGGAATACCAATTAACCTATGGTGTAAACCAAGACTTTAAATTAACCGCCGCGAGTGACCGAAAAATATTATACGACAACCACGTACAAGTAATGGATGAAGAAAGATCAACAGCAAGTTTGATAGGCATGGTTAGCCCTGCGCTTGGGTTTTATATGATGTCTAAAGCGCCAGTGTCTTCCTTACAAGGTTACTTACAAACACAGTATCAAAAGTATTTTCCGATACATACTTTAGGCACTAATGAGCTTGACAACTTTATTGATACTTTTGACCCATTAATGATGCAATACGGTGAAGCAAATTATCATTGTAGTGTGATGTATTACCAAGATGTTAATACTAAAAAATGGCACTTAATGAGTGATTTAGGGGATGAATCAATTACCCCATTTACACCGGTTAGAGTGCTGGTGGTGTTTGATGAAACGATGGCCCATATAGCACCGCTCACATTTGAAGTGAAGCGTATAGATGGCTGGGATGTAACCAGTATTAAGTATTCAGAGCTTGCACGTGCGCTGACCAAAGATGAGCTATTTATTAATCAAGATGGTTTTGATGAATCGCGTTATATAGGTATGGTTGGCTGTGTATTTCAGCCATTTTATCAACTTGGGCCTAAAACGTATTTAGGTATAAAGCCAACCGCTCATTCAGCGGCTTTTTTGTTACCTGGTATTAATAGCGCAGATGATTATGCTGACTCTGGTCGCCTAAATAATATGCGCTATAGAATCAGGTGCCAAGTGGCTAGCACGACAAGTGTAGATTTACCGCTTAAACAAACACCTTCACAAGGCCCCGTTGAGTTTGATGGGGTACTTAGTTTTATTGAAGACGACTTTTTAGTAAGTGTTGATAAAGAAAAACACAGCTCGCTGTTAATTAAAGACTACCTAACAAGCTATGATTCAAGCTTTGCCTACCCTGCGTTATTTGATGGTGAAAAAACCGTTACTATGGCAATTAGAATTGGGGGAGAAGGCGCGCCATTTATCTCATTAGCGAATTTAAACAATGAGTATTTAGAGGGACCTTACAAAAAAACTACTTATGAAGAGCTTTATAAGCGCGAGCTTTGGGCAAGTGCAATAAAAAACAACCTTACCATCACTCGCCACGGTAATAGCCTTAAAATTGAAAAATATGATTGGAATACTGAAATTGAAGTTTTTGTCGTGGTAACCGCCGATAGGTTACTTGAAGATAATTACAGCAAAGACCTGATCAACCTAAACTCCAATACTATTCCGTGCTTTTTAAGTATGACGGGTATTTCGTCAAGTTGGCCTAAAGACAGTGAGTTGCAAGGGCCTACTTATCCCAGTAATTTAATTAATATTGGTGAAATTGAACGTTCTTTAACAGGTGGTTTTAACAGAGGCAAAATACGTGATAATCACTATAAACTAACAAGACGACGCAACGTAAAGGGGCAGTCTCAACTTCGCGATTTTATTTCATTTTTAAGAAGTGATTCTCAAGAGCAAGAGCAAGAGAAAGAGGTACTCTCGTTGTTTAATTGGCATAACAAAAAAGCTGAGTTAGACAAGCAAGGCCAAACTGAGAAAAAGCATTTGTATGTCGCACGTTTTAAACTGGATTATAAGACCCCCAAAGGCAATACCGTAAAAGGTATTCGCCCTTTTGGTAAAGTGGATATAAACGCTAATGGCTCGGTTGATGAATCACCTAAACTATGTTTTAAAGAGTTTAGAACGGCTGGTAATTCAGGTATACACGTTGCCGACTTTAGCACTGTTGATGGCTTGTTATTCGATGATACATACAGTCACGGCTTTGCCCTAGAGGTGGAGTTACCGAAATCAGTAATCAATAACGCGCCATGGTCTAAAGCAATGAATAGTACACGCTATAGCAAACTCGAACCGCACTTGAGCGATTATCAAAAAGGCTTTTATGATTCAAATGACATGACTGTTGATGAAGTTAAAGAGTGGTTTGAGGTCCATTCGAAAAGTTTAGATGAAGTCAGTATCGAGGCTATAAATGCTCGCAAACTAAGTGATTAAACATTGCGTAATAAAAAGCTCATTGATATGGGCTTTTTTATTTAGGTTTTTATAAAAGGATTTTTAAGGTGTTTTTTAACAAGGGCTATACGGTATCCGTATTTGTGTTTATAGCTTTATTAACCGGTTGCTCAGAGCCGTCTTCACAAGGCTCACCACAAGTAGAGGTTGATGTTGCTAAATACCCATGGGCTAAAGAGCATAAAAACCACCCAGAATGGCCAATGGAAATACGTGAAGAGGTGTATGGCGATGCAGATACCTTCTCAACCCCGCGGTTAATGTTTTGGAATAAATACAAATACAGCGAGGTTTATACGCTGTGGTCATCAAAACTCGATGGCTCAGACAGACGCCGTATTATTCCAGAAGAGGTATTTCAAAAGCTTGAATCTATTAGTATACATGCACCAGCTCGCTCACCAGATAACCGTTATATCGCTATTTCGGGTTATATAAATGACCGAGCGACGCGCCAGTTATACGACACTAAAGAGAAAAAGCTAATCACCATGTCAGGCGGTGGCGGCTACCCGTGGTTTAATTGGACGTCAGACAGTAAAAATGTAATTTTTTACTCAGATGGCAAAAACTTTAATTACCATGTTCCAACAGGCGAGTTAACCCCACGACCACAAATTCACCACAGTGGCGCTGCTTTTTTACTCCCAGGCGATAAAGAGTTTTTAGCGGTAAAGCACGATGGCTTTTGGATACATAAGTTTGATGGTGAAGTAGTGCGTAAAGTGAATTTTGGTTTCCCAAAAGAGTGGGAGATGAAAAACCACCGTATTTCACCGGATGGAAAATATTTAGCGTTTATGACTCATGGCAGAAAAGACTTCCATTTTCACTGGGTGAATATTGCAAACCCTGAAATAGAGCATTCAGAGAAAGGAACAGGTGGTGGAGTTATTTTTTCTCCAGAGGAAGATTATCAATTAGAGTATACAATAAAGCACTCGCAAGAACGTGATGAAAATGGGTTTTATCTTTCAGAGCGTGTCATCAGAACAAAAAACATACTAACAGGTGTGCAAACTGAAGGGTTAGTTAAAGAAAAAGGAATCTGGGGCATGAGAACTTTAGTCCCTGTAGCAATTACTAACTTAGCAGCACAAGGACAATAAAATGCATGACATGAGCAAAGGATCTGCAAGCCCGTTAGTGTATTTACTAACTGGATATGTTGAAAACAATAAACCGGTTGATAAATTAACCTCGGTAGCAAATCGAATTATTGTTGCTGAACAGCCTAAATCAGCCACTTATGATACAAAAAAGCCTATTGTATTAAAAACAAATAGCGCGGGTATTTTATCAACAATAAATAGTGACTCATTAGACGTACGCCAGCCATTTCATTCATACACTGCTATTAATCAACGACCTATTATTATTCCGCCAATGGAGTCTATAGGGCTTATTGCAAATAATAACCCTAGTGGCTGGACTGCAGAGTTTGTTGATAATTTAAAAAATTACAGTAGCTCAAATACGCCGTTTATTTATCAGTAATTTAACACTCTCGATTGAAGTGACAGAAATAGTAGAAGAGTAAGTGCAAGCACAAGCACTTTGACGCAATAACACAAGTTTTAATGAATGCACTTATTTATATTACCTCGTAAATAAGTGCATGTAGTAAAAGGATAGTTTTTGATGTTTTTTAAAAAATACAGCATGTTTTGCGTGCTCTCTCTTTGTGCCAGCTTGGTACTAGGCGGTTGCTCAGAGCCATCATCGCAAAGTTCACCACAAGTAGAGGTTGATGTTGCTAAATACCCATGGGCTAAAGAGCACAAAAACCATCCAGAGTGGCCACTCGAAATACGCGAAGAGGTGTATGGTGATGCAGATACATTTTCAACCCCGCGGTTAATGTTTTGGAATAAATACAAATACAGTGAGATACGCACGCTGTGGTCATCGCGTTTAGATGGCTCAGACAGGCGCCGCATAATTCCTGAAGAAGTGTTTATACAATTTAGACCTGTAGGGCTGCATAAGGCAGTTCGCTCACCAGATAACCGTTATATAGCAATTTCGGGTTATATCAATGATAGAGCGACACGCCAGCTTTACGACATCAAAGAACAAAAACTAATCACCATGTCAGGCGGGGGGGGGCATCCTTCATTTAACTGGACCTCAGATAGCGATAATGTGATTTTTTATGCAGATGGTAAACATTACAACTACCAGGTATCAACAGCCACTCTTACACAGCGCAAAATAATTTATTCAGATGAGCTGTTTTTACTCCCGGGCGATAAAGAATTTTTAGCGGTAAAGCACGATGGCTTTTGGATACATAAGTTTAATGGCGAAATAGTGCGTAAAGTGAATTTTGGTTTTCCGAAAGCGTGGGAGATGAAAAACCACCGTATTTCACCGGATGGTAAGTATTTAGCGTTTATGACCCACGCCAGACCGAAAGCGCATTTTCACTGGGTGAATATTGCCAATCCTGATATAGAAAGTTCGGAAGAAGGAACTGGCGGCGGGATAATTTTCTCTCCAGAAGAAGATTATCAATTGCAGTATTTAGTAAAACATTTACAAGAGCGTGATGAAAAAGGGTTCTATCTTTCAGAGCGTATTATAAAAACAAAGAATATAGTGACAGGTGAGTACTCAGAGGTGTTAATAAAAGAAAAATATATTTGGGGTATGCGGCCTTTAGCTCCTATCGCGATTACAAATTTAGCAGCAAAAGGACAATAAAATGCATGAAATGAGCAAAGGATCTGCAAGCCCGTTAGTGTATTTACTAACTGGATATGTTGAGAATAATAAACCGGTTGGCAAATTAACTCCGGTAGCAAATCGAATCGTGGTGGCCGAGCAGCCTAAGCTAGCCACATACGATACAAAAAAACCTATTGTATTAAAAACAAATAGCGCCGGTATTTTATCAACAATAAACAGTGAGTCATTAGAGACGCGCCTGCCGTTTCATGCATACATGGCTATTAATCAACGACCTATTATTATTCCGCCAATGGAGTCTATAGGGCTTATTGCAAATAATAACCCTAGTGGCTGGGCGAAAGAGTTTGTTGATAATTTAAAAATTACAGTAGCTCAAATACGCCGTTATTAGAGCTACAAACAGTCCTCATTACCAACTTAGAACAGCCTACAGAAAATAGCGAAGACGACACTTACAATAAGTGGTATGAAAAAGAAATAACTCAAAAAAACGTACAGGCTATTCAAGCGTACGTGTTGGCTAAAACACGGGCGATAATATTAAGTATTAATCCAAACATCCCGCTTCTTTCTACGGATCAAAATATTGCTTTGTCACCGCCTGTGGGTGAAGATTTATTTGCTACTTTCGACAGTGAAACTAACTTAGCAGTTATATCAGGTACTAACAAGAAACTACCTAGAGGGTTATATAGAATCAAAATAAAGCTTGAAGAATATCTATTTAAAGGACAATCTGAGCGATGGTGTACTAAATCTATTCAATTTGATGGCACATATTATTACTATGAACTTGCCGAAATGATCCGATTTGATATAAAAAATGAAGCCGGTGAGTTTGATGTAATTAATTGCGATCCGCTTTCGGTTGAAGAGGCAATAATAAAGCAATTCCCGCGCTTTTATAGCCACTTAATTAGTTATGCCAAAGATTTAAAAACCGAGCATGCCACTTACGACCCAAAAAACATCAGTGTAAAAGATGAAAATGGTAAAGAAATTGGCCGCGCTAAAGTGAGCGATGAACCAATAAAAATAGCTAGCGGCTATGAAAGCTTTTGTCATGGTTGGGCGGTGGCTAAAGGTCGCGCACAACTCGCCGCCGGGTTAATCAATACTGATATAACCGCCAGTGCCAGTAACGGTAATTTTACCACCAATGGTAAATTTGTATTAGGCAGTAAAATTGCCAAGGCATTACATGATCATTTAAGAGCAAATGCTGATACAACTATTCAAGCAACCCTAGACGCTGTATTTGCTATGCAAGATGGGCAAGATGCGTGGCAAAAGCTACGTACTGCCCGCGCAGGCTTTGCAACAGATGATTGGAAAGATGCGCTTGCAAAAAATTTGTGGCGACTGCCTGAGAATACACCGGCTCAAATGAGGCAGTACAGCGGTACAGTTGCTGGGCGTATTGGTATTCCTAAAGTGGCAATGGATGCAACAGGCAATGCGTTAAATATGGCTGATTTAGCGACTAACATTGTTGCGCTTGGGCAAACTACAGTACAGCAGATTGGCACTGATATTCCTAACTTAGTGCAATCTAAGCAGCATTATAAAACGGTTGCTCAGGATTACTTTGAGCATTTAAGTGCTAAAGAAATTGTAAAAGACGTGGTAATTAAAGCACAGTTTGCACTTAATAGTGAGCAGGTAAGCGATGAATACCGTGATGTTATTTTGCAGCAAAGTGAAGCGGTTTTAAAGGCGTTTGAGCTAAACGAATCTCTTAAAATTATAGTGGCAGGCCATACCTGCGATCTGGGTCATTACGATTATAATATGGCGCTATCTGAGCGACGAGCCGATGCTGTTAAAAATATTTTAGTAACTCAAGCTGGTATTGATGAGGCGCGTATTGAAGTGCAAGGGCTAGGTTATACTCAGCCACTTGTAAATAATAAAGATGAAGCCAGCCGAGCGCAAAATCGCCGTGTACATATTGCCGCTTATGCTATTAGCCAGCTTTCTGTTTGCCCATCACGCGAAGGTATGGATAGCTTAGAGCGCTTTCGTAACTTAACCGTGGTTAACGACATAAAAGTAGGTGAAACTGCCGATGCCATGGCGTGGCAAATGATCAATATTGCTTTAGGTGTGATGGCATTTATTCCGGCAACAGCACCGATTGCTGCAGCGGTGGCAGTAATAAAAGCAGGCGCTGCGGTTGCTACATCGGCTGCTAATTTAATGGATGAAGTGCTGCTCGATAACGCCTGTAAAAAGTATTATGCGGAAATTCAAAGAGATAAACGCCTAGGCCAAGAATGCGCGGCTAACCAAGGGATGATGCATGAGCTGCTTAATGAATTTAAAGAGAGCGAAAGCACAGAGCAAAGTACGCAGTGGGCTGCGCAATTTAGACTGCGCTCAGAGGCAATATCGGGCCTGATGGGCTTGTTATTAAGGGCGCAGCGTGAAGGTGATAAAAGCCAGTATTATTCAAACTTAGAGCGCTATAAAGTAAAACAGTACATAGAGAACTTTTTATTAGGTGATAGCTGGGCACTGCCTAATTTACCTGGTGCATCAATTAGGATGGATACATTTTGGGTGTTTTTAATTGATAGCATTACCGCACAACAAAGTAATGATACTGATAATAAAGCGCTTTATGGTTTTAGCGATAATTATAGCCTGTTAACTAAAGCCGCACGTAAAGCTGTGGTAGAAGATCCTCAAAATGCACTTTATGTGCACTCGCAGTCTAACCCGTATGGCTTTTATATGATGACGGTGCCAACACTCGCGCGTGAACATAACTATATTACCGCTGAATTTCAAAACTACTTTCCTATTCATACCTTTGGCACCCAAGAAAAAGAAGGCAGTAAATACTTAGAAAGCTTTGCAAACACCTTTGAGCCGGTATTTTCTGACTATGGTGAAGCAAGTTATCATCACAGCGCCCTATATTATCAAGACCCAACGTCAAAAAAATGGTTGCCAATTATTGCCAACAAACTAAAGCGCTTAACGCCATTTACACCTATCCGTGTTTTAGTGGTGTTTAACGATACGATGACCGGTATTGCCCCTATTACCTTTAAAGTAACGCGCTGTGACGGGAAAAATAACGAGCTTGCTTATAAAGAGCTCGTAAGGCCGCTTGTTGAGTCTGAGCTATTAGAGAGCGAAAAGCACTTTGCTGGAAAGTTTGGCTGTGTATTTACGCCGTTTTTTCAGTTAGGGCCAAAAACTTACTTAGGCACTAAACCTATGGTTCATGAAGCGGCTTTTTACCCATTTATGCATGACTCTGCATTTGAATATTATCAAGATGACAATTTTTCTGACATGCGTTATTTCATTGGTGCGCAGGTTGGCAGTAGTCGTGAAGCTGTATTGCCGTTAATGGGGGAACGTAAAGATAATAGTGATGAGATGATTTTTGAGTCTGATACTGCTGAGGCTCTTGATGCCCTTGGTTTAAAAAATAGATATGTGGCGAATGAGTTTTATGTTGATTTAAATACAAAGCGTAATGGTGGTAATGAAGAGTCACTATTAATAAAAGACTTTTTAACCAGTAATAGCTCAAGCTTTGTATACCCAGAGCTTTTTGCGGGGGAAAAAAGCATTAGAATTTTGGTGCGCTTTGGCGGTGAAGGAAAGCCTTATTTAATGACCAGTAAAATACAAAGGCAAGGGCGCTCAATCCGTTTATTTGAGAGTGAATTTGCTGCCGCACAAAGTTTAGGGTTTAAAGTACGCCAGTTTGGCGATGACATAATATTTGATGACTTTGATTGGAATACCCAAGTCGATATTATGGTTGTAGCCACCTGTACAGAGCTAGAGTCTGATAACTATACAAAAAAACTCATTGGTTTAGATTGGCGTAGTGTGCCATGTGATTTAATACTGCAGCAGACTATTGGTATTAATGATAACGGCCCGAAGTATAAGTCAAAACTGTGCTATTTAGGTAAAGCCACACGTAATGCAAATAAAGGTTACAAAACAAAACTTATTTTAAATAAAATGGTGGATACATGGCATGACGATGACTATCAGTTTGAGGATATGTGGGATGACAACCAGTGCAAAATTGATGAGCAGGTAGGCCCAGAGTATGAAGAGTTAATTGAACTATTGAATAACGCAGGCCCTTATAACGAGAAAGGTAAACAGGCTCGAGCTCGAGCGTTGCTTAATTGGCATAATAAAGACGCTAAAGCATTTGCCGGTGAAGAGCAGGTTTTTGTTTTTGCCGCTAATTTTAGCTTAAATTATGAATCGCCAAAGCGAGTTTTTATTAAAGGTTTAAGGCCTTTTGGAGACATATTTACAAGCCAATTTAGTGATATATTTACTGACAAAGAAGAGCAGCAATATACGATGGAGCTAGGTGTTGCTAACTTTAACTCTGCGGGTAATTCGGGCTTTAATTTTAATGATATCGGCTCAATGACTGATAAAACCAGCAACCATGGTTTGCAGTTAAAGTTACCATTGCCTAACCCTACAAATAGCGATTTGCCTTGGGGTAAAACATTACCTGAAGCTGATTTAAAAGAGTTAGCCGCAAAGCTAAATAGCGACCATTCAACCCCATCAGAAAAAGACCTATATAAGCGCTTGTCAGAGGAGGGGTTGACTGAAGATGAAGTGAAACAGTGGTTTGTTGAAGATGCGACAAAGAAAAAAGTAAGGCCGTTAGGGGCTTTTAAAGAGTAAATTAACTTCTTAGTACTTACGGGGCTGTAACCAAGCACTCTTTGTGAACAGCCCTTTTACCTAAGCTTACTTCACCTTTTAAAATATCAGCATATTATGGCATTAATTAAACCAATTTACCCAATCCCCTTAGCTAACAAATTAAAGGCGTTATTGGCAGTTAAATTACCGCGTGGTGAAACACCCCCAGCACCTATTACCTATGTTGATGACAACATCTGTAAGCTCAGTAACAACTCAATAAAAGCCCGTAATATGGGTATTATTCCGGCGTTGTGCATGGTGTCATTTATTGCCTTTTACCAGATAGCTGGTTTTTATTCCATGTGGAAATCAACGGAAGAGAGTATGATGAAAATGGTTGATTTTTATAAAAAAAAGCATGGAGAAGATTGTTTTTTATCCCCAAATGTTGAACCAGTAAGTAAAAGTTTTTACGATATGTTTGATGAAAATGGCAAAATGTCATTAAGTCGTTATATGCATTATCACTATTATGAAACCGCTGATGTTGGCGGTACGTTTCGCCTTAAGCGAGATATAATTTTATCCATCTTTATTATACTGACACTTCCTCCCTTATTGTATTTTCTAATCTTTTTTAAGCGCCAAGCGCCGATGGTGTTTGACCGTAATCGGCAAATTGTTTATCACTGGTATAAGGGCAACGTTCGCGCCCAGCATTTTAAAGACCTACGAATACATGAAGACTCACAAATGATGCGTATTCAGACGCGCAGCCTTGGTAAGCGCGGTGATATGCGTTGGGCTAATTTTATGGTGCAACCGCGCCATAATCCTTATTACAACGGTAAAGATGCGTATGAGCCAGTATTGGCATTCATATGTCAATTTATGGAATATGGCCGTGAGCATGTAATGCCGCAGTGTGAGCAATGGCAATCAAATGACAAACCCTTTGCACTTTTTGATGATGAAAAACCAAAAGACTTTGAGCAGCAATTAAATGCGGTGTTAACACATTTGTCAGAGAACGATACAGATATCCCGCTTGATAAAGACAATTTACCGTTATCTACAGGGATGGATATGAGCATGAGTATGCGTTTAAGAAGGGCCCAGAGTAGAGAAAGTAATAAAGATGTGGACAAGAATGGATAAAGAATTTGTTGAGATTAATGGCTTTGATTAAATACCACTACCCAATACCTTTAGCCCCCTGTGTCAGGATAGTTGTCGTCTCTAACTTTTAATAGAGGCAGATAAAAATGAGACGTCGATTTACACAAGAATTTAAAGTTCAAGCGGTTGAAAAAGCATTATCTCAATGTGATGATGT
>NZ_JACJDT010000065.1:0-15711 GCF_014163675.1 Pseudoalteromonas sp. SR44-5 | reverse complement strand
GAAGAAGCGCAATGGCTTGAATCAATTCAACGTTTCAGGCAGCAGTACTCAAATTTTGCAGGCAGCAAACAACGGTTAAAGCAGCAAGCCGCCAGCAACGATGTAAAATGGTACAAAGGCGCAGGATGAACAGTTGCATCTTGATTGGTTTGTTTAAAAAACACGATATTAAATAAAGTGATGACCTAGCTTTGCCTTTTTTTCCTAAAATTGCTTTCCAAGCAACTCAACTCTAAGTTCTGTAACTAACACTAACAGTGTGCAAAAAAATAATGATACGGTTACCCACGACGGGAGAGGTGCTAAATCTTCTGACCAAAAATATGTCTGTCCTTTTTATTTTGTTAGACAAAGTGACGGCCTAGCTTTGCCTAAAATTGCTTTCCAAGCAACTCACCTCTAAGTTCTGTAACTAACACTAACAGTGTGCAAAAAAATAATGATACGGTTACCCACGACGGGAGAGGTGCTAAATCTTCTGACCAAAATATATGTCTGTCCTTTTTATTTTGTCTAAAAAAACAAGATATTAGACAAAGTGACGGCCTAGCTTTGCCTTTTTTTCCTAAAATTGCTTTCCAAGCAACTCAACTCTAAGTTCTGTAACTAACACTAACAGTGTGCAAAAAAATAATGATACGGTTACCCACGACGGGAGAGGTGCTAAATCTTCTGACCAAAAATATGTCTGTCCTTTTTATTTTGTCAAGATTACTCTCGCAATGCAAAATTATAAACATACTGGGCTGTTAAAATATGTTCCTAAGAAATCTACTCATTGGACTAACAATAGTGTTCGCTTGGTTGCCAACTACCTTTCTAATGATTATTGGTGGACTTTATTTCCTAACAAGTATTGTAACTATTTTCTTTGTACCACTTAGTCTTACTTTGCAATGGTTGTTACCACTGGTTGGGGGGATTTTGGGGTATTTAGCTCTAACTTCTTTAAGTTGGGGGTTGAATATAGCACTAAAAAAAAGATTAATATTTCTAATTTTAGGCGTAGTTTCTTTGCTCTATGTGTATTGGTTGAGCTGCAATTATCAAGGAGAAATTGTTAGCTTAAGTTTAAGCTGGTATAAATTATTTATAATTGGAGGTCCGCTATTTTTTAGTGTTCTCCATATCCTCCTTCACCTTTTATGGTTGAAAAAATCAGCATAATGTTTTCTGGTATGTATGTTTTAGTACAAGCACAATAAACCCTAAACGTAACACCAATTCATAAAACGTGCAGATACCATTGCGAACCACGATTGGTGTCAATAAATATTCTAATATTTATATGTTTGAAATACTATTTTGGGGAAGGGAGTTATGAAAATTTTATTAAAACAAAACAAGTTAGCTAGTGTTAAGCTGTTTCATAGTTTTGTCACTAGAACGTTATTTTGTGGCATGTTTGCTTACTATCTTGTTGAAATCTCAAAAGCCGCATTTTTAACGCAACTTGGATATATCGCCTTGTTTTGTGCATTATCACTTGATAAGTGAATACTTTATGTCAAAGCCAAAAAAGTCAGTGGCAGTTGCGATTGATGGCGATGTTTTGATTGTATTGGGTGCATGTATAAGTATTACCGAGATCAGTGAAATTTTATATGTACAAACGAAAAGGTTTGAACATACAGTAAGGTTTCGTTTTAAAAATCAGACCTATCAAGATTTTGAATTAGCTTCTCCTGACTTAATTGAAGATCTACGCTTTTACAATTTTCTAGTTGAAAATCAATTACCAGTTAAGATGCTAGATAGTTGTGAGCGTGTTACTTAGCATCTCAACATAACAAATTGTTCAATAGTTATTCTGCACGTGTTGCATTTTTACTATGCGTTCGGTTTAGTGGTTAAGGTGGTATGCAGACGCTTTGGTATTGCATGCCTCACACCTTAACAAGGTGTTGAGGCTGTAGAATTACTATTTTCTAAGAATAACAGCTTGTTTTATGGGTTCCAAAATGCATTACCTAATGCTTTAAAAACGCTTAGAGTTAATTCAGAAGCTCGATTTTTTAATTGAATTTGGCTGTAGGAGTTACTCTACAGCCTTGTTTGGCATTCAAGGGGGAGTATGATTAAATTTAAAGTAGTTAGCATAATTACAGCAGCTATTGCATTCACTTTGTGTTTGGTTCTTATACTTATTCCGGAAGTATTATTTATGTTGTTTAATATTGATGAAAATAACTCTGCTTTCTTTATCGGTAGAAGGGCTGCAATGTTATTTCTCGGAATATCAGTGTTTAGTTGGTTTGGCCGAAATGCTGAGCATTCAGAATCTAGGCAGGCTATATGTTTGAGTCTTTCCGTTTCTATGTTTGCATTGGCTTTTCTTGGTAGTGTTGAATATTTACGTGGATTTGCTGGTATAGGTATTTTACTGGCAGTTATTACGGAGGCTAGTATTGCCTTGCTGTATTATAAAATATGGTTAAGTTGTAATAATGTCTAACAAGGTCTTAAACATAAATTTAGAATCCGAGTTGGGCTTACAAAAAACAGAGATTACTCATGGTTAACGTATATTTATTTACAGATGATTATGACCGACTATTTAATTTTTATCATAAGACTTTAAAATTTAAGGATCTGGACTGTGTTCTAACCTTTCCTGAAAATGATAATGCCGGAATATGGCTATTAAATTCACACGGAAATCCTACCGGATTGAGCTATTTCGGCTATGAAGTAAAAACTAACTTTTTATCCTATTGCGATAGCCTTATTTCACTTGGCGTAAAATTTGAAATGGTTTGGAGTCAGCCAAGTGGATATGTAGCAAGGTTCTTTGATTCTGATGGAAATACGATTCAAATTACATCTGAATGCTTTGATGATACTAATGAGGTAGACACTAGCAATTGGGGTTTCTTTAATGCTATCAAATAATTGCATAAAATCGTAAATAAAAAATGAGTTCTTAGCTCCATAAAAATGCTTAATTACTATAATGACGAACCAAGGAGAAACTAGTAAAAAATTGAATCAAAAGATTAATTTGATTATGGTTGTTCAGCAGTAAAATAAATTTAAAACGAGTCATTTTTTAGGCTCGTTAGTTTCATTTATGTAGCCTTCACTTTTTAACTAGGTGGGGAAACTACTTTTTATGAGCTGTATTTATCTAAAATTTCTCCATAAATAATAGGGTTAATGGGATATCAATGTACTCTCAAGAGTTTAAAACTGAGCTTAAAAAGTGTAATATTTTTAAAATTAAAAGTCCCAAAGGTGGGCACTATAACGACCGTTTTGAACTTAATGCTATTATTGAAGCAGAAAATGAAGCTCAGTTGTTAAATTATTTAGAACGGTTAGGCGTTTGTCATACCGTCCATAATGAAGAACCTAAACAATGGTGCCCACCGCCAATAGTATTAAATGGCACAAAAAAATGGATTGAATATAATGCCCAATGTGAATGTTTTGGCTATAAAACTTATGTGCATATAGGAACTACCAACCTTACAATTGAGTTTAATTTTAATTCCGACAATCTCTATGAAGTATCAATTAATGATTTAAAAAGAGCTGTAGAATTTGAAAAGACATTAAAATTAAATGGCTTTGTCTCTTAAGGTAACCAAGCTTATCGATTAACGTTAAGTTACAAGAAAGAGGTCATCTTCTTAAAACTAACAACGTATACGGATTGTTCTTTCGCCATAGGAATTACTAATATTTCAGGTCGCGTCGGCGGAAAAATTATAAATTAACAAACCCATCTACTTCTATTTGTTTGTTGGGTCTAAAATGGTTTTCGTATTGAAGGTGTAAAATGCCTAGGCTAACTAATAAAATGCTTGATGAAATGCAGGAAAATGTAGTGGATTTTGAACTGATTTTTGGTATTGATAATCCCAATTACTTGCCTTACTGGACTGCTTATATGAGAAATGACGAGCGCAGACAGTTCTTATTAAATGAAGGCTCAACATTTTTAGATTTTAATAAGGAAATGCTCGAACATGATTTTGATTGGTTGCAATGGGAAGCAACCACTTGAAAATAAAGCACAATGAAAGACATGATAGTAGTACAGTTTTTTAATGTTAAACAACTTCATAGTCTCGTTAATTTTTAAATCGCTTATGTGAATTGCGCGCCCAACTTTTGACTTACACGGGCGCATCTTGGGCATATTTGGTAGGCAGCAAATAAAAAGCTGAGCTTAATGGGACTCAAAGTGAGCTCTCTAAACTGATAAAATATAACCAATAATCTTCGAGTGGCGATTACATTGCACAAATATATGATTTATCTTACACATAAGGCTTCAGATTGCTCGGTAAATGGTAATGGTAATTCACATTTATAATTCCCCCCCATAGCATTTATTTCAAATGCTAAGTTATTACCTTGCCAATTAAAGTTTTCAAACCACCAGTTGCCGTCTTTTCCTATAAGATCAATGATTGAGTCGTCCGTTTTATTTATGGCACTACAAACATGTTTAATGTTTGTTGGGCCATCAAATAGGGATGTACTGTAATGCTCAATGGTAAAACATGGGTTCATTTCAGAATTATTAAGAATAAGACGAAACAGACCTTCTGCTTCTTTTACATTGCCAAACTCTATATGTTTAACAGCAGGAGGGATGACAACCTCATTCTTTTTTACCGCTTTTTGGTGCTCTGCTTTAACGTCTTCTTCCTTTTTGGGTTTGTTTTTTAGCTCACAACTAATCGTCATATTTGACAGTTCTATAGTACAAGCTTGATCAGCCCAATAGGCAGCAACAAAGAAATATAATCGGTGACCTGAAAAATTAATATCAAAAGGGTAGATGTTAGGATCATCAGCTAAATTAATGCCTTTGGTGATCTGACAAAAGCGGACCTCTTTATGGGTTGTTAGGTTTTTAACCTGAATACAAGGAGCGCCATTTTTTATATAAGCGGCAAACTCCGGTTGCTGATCATCTCTGAAGTTGTCTGTTGCATAGAACTTATATTGACTAATGTCATCGGCTTTAGCGACACTGGCGATGAGTAAAATAAGTAACACACATATCTTTTTCATTTTTTATAAGCCTTATAGCTAATCAGGGGTTTTTATAAAAAAACGGAACAACACTTTAACTATTTTAAAGGTTTTTGCAATAGAGTTGTTATGGTGGGTATTTTGAAAGACTAATAATTTATGTCATATCTTTGATAGTTAATGGGCGTCTCTTATTTCACTAGGTAGTTTGGAGTTGTAATTATTTGGTTCATATTAAAAAACACCAAATCACACTAACCACTTCAAAAGCCGTTAATCACTAAACGATTGAATCAAAATAGGAATTCGGCTATGGTTGATACAATAATAAAAATAAATTAAAAACGAGTTATTCTACAGATTCATTAGGGCTTACTAAAAACAGTTGCAAGGATGGTGAAATGGTTAGGTTTTATCTGGTTCTTACTTTATTAGGAATTTTACTTCCTTATGGCGCCTTTGTTCCTTGGCTAGTTACAAATGGTTTAGATCTTGGTCTCTTGTTTAATGACGCGGTGACAAATTCTATCAGCGTATTTGCTTGGCTTGATGTTGTAGTGTCTGCAGTTGTTTTGTTGGGTTTTATCATTGTCGATGGTCGCAGAAATAAAGTGACATATCGATATTTTGCTGTGCTGGGCACGTTGTTTGTGGGTGTGTCGTTTGGGCTTCCACTTTATCTTTACCTCAAAGAAAAGCAGTCCCTTGAATCACAGCCCTAACAAATAAGTTATGGCGTCAATAGCTATCTTCAAGTATCTGGCGCTTTCCGCATTTTACTACTTACTAGCACTGAATTTAAAATCGCCATCATTTTCCAGATGTAAGCAATGAGACGTAGTTACTGGTGTTAGCCCTATTTTTAGCGCTATTGGTACTTCAATGGTGTTATTTATTTAGATACTAATACCATTTATAGAGCTTTGTATTATGAATATTAAATGTAAAAAGCAGACAGAGCTTTTTTACTTTTATAAATACCATGCAACTGGTCGGATCTGAAAAAGGCGTTAATTAAAGTAAAAAGCCTTTTTAAAATCTAAAACATAAGATTACACATTCATGGCTTTTTGTTTCCTAGCGCTATCTATTTTATGCGTTTTTCCATTTTGTAAGATAGTAATTTTGCGCCAACCAATTTGGCAATACTTGCTGCTGCTAAGTGTTATAACTGCCTATCATCAGGAATATATAAACTTATACGCAGTTGTTGTTATTGTGTTTTATTTAGGCTTATTGCACTTTTCGGTATCTGCAACCTCTGCGTTAATACGCAGTATCTTAACGCCTTTGTTTGTAATAGCCTCACTTGGTTTAGCCTTACATTGGTTCCCCGGTTTTAATAACCAGCCTATTGTTGTTAATGAACAGCTTACTAGCAATGCGATTGCATTTACCCTGTATGCTAATTTCGATAAAGCATTAGCGGGTTTGATGCTGAGCGCTTATTTTTTTACAAAAAATAAAACGCTAAAACCAATAAGGGTAGGGCATCCATTTTCGATTATTGCCATCACGATTTTAGCTGCACTCATCACTGCTTTAATATTGGGCCTTATGGAGTTTGCACCTAAAGTACCCGAATTTTGGTTTTTATTTATAGCAATTAATCTATTTTTTACCTGCGTTGCAGAAGAGGCGTTATTTAGAGGGATAATACAAACTAAGCTTTCGAAAGTGATAACCTCGGCTCGGTTTGCATTACTAGCGCCTGTGATCTCTACTGGTTTATTTTCACTCGCACACTTTTCAGCTGGAGCTAGTTACATGCTAGTGGCAGCTGTTGCAGGTTTTGGCTATGGATACATTTTTTATAAAACTCAGCGTTTAGAGTGGGCTATTTTATGCCATTGGCTCGTTAATGTGTTTCACTTTTTCTTATTTACTTACCCTATGCTTGCAACACCCTCTTATTAAATAACTATATGCTATCAAGTACTGATGGTGTTATTTGTGTATTACCTTAATAAACTTCCCCTCTGCTATTGGTTTATATTGGGCAACATCAAGTGGTACAAGTTTATTACAATCTTTATTACTCAATAATTACTTTCAAAATAAAACAGCCGTTAAAACTATTTAGTTTTAACGTATGAAAATAATATTTTTTGGCTGTTTCAATAGCCTAAAAAGTAATTGGACTATTGAAAAGCTTATGAGCAGGGGTTAATAAATGACTGCCTTTACTGTTCATTTTTCAAATTAGCTGGTTCTAATAAACTAAACGTCGGTAAGCGCCATTTGAAGCGTACCGATGCCATGCGTATTAAATACCCTACAACTAGGCTTGTAATAACGCTGATGTTGTCATCAATGTTGTAGTGGTGTAGTGCTAGATATAAACAAGCTACAATCAGCGCTACGCTGGCGTAAAGCTCATGATGTAATACTAGCGGCGCTTGGCGACAAATTAAATCACGTAATAATCCACCAAATACGCCGGTAACAATAGCAGCGACTACACAAATACCATAGTGCAAACCCATATTAAGCCCCACTTGGCAGCCAATAATACTAAATGCGGCAAGCCCAAGGGCATCTAAACGCATAAAAATGCCTTTAAATTTAACCACCCATTTTGCAAGCCAAGTTGTAATAATACCGGCAACGCAGGTGATCAATAAATATTCTGGATGTTTTACCCAAGTTAAAGGGTAATTGCCAAGTAAAATATCGCGTACGCTGCCACCACCAATTGCTGTGGCACTGGCTACTAACATAACCCCAAACCAATCCATGTTTCTGCGCCCAGCACTCAGCGCACCGGTCATGGCTTCGGCTGTAATACCAATAATATAAACAATAGTTAATAGCATAAGATATTCACTTGAATTTTTAAGAGCAAAAATAAAAGTGCGATTGTAGAGAGAAACTAATAAAAAGACGAGTGAGAAATTACACTAAAAACGCTCAGTTTCAGATAAAAAAAACTAATGTGAAATCAATGTGTGAATTGGCTGTTAATAGTACGTTGACCTAGCGTGTAATTATAAAAAAATAAGGACAAAAGACCGTAAATAATGTAATAAAATATATGTAGTTAGCTGGAACCTCGTGCAATTAGTCGCGGTGTTAGTAGGGTGCTTTGTACTTGTTCACCACGAATTAGTTTTAGTAAGTTTTCAACTAGCATTTGTCCTGCTATTGTGGTGTTTTGCTCTATGGTTGTGAGTGGCGGGTTTACATAGCTGGCAATCGAAATATTATCAAAACCTATCACGGCTACATCTTTCGGCACGTTAATATTGGCTTCTTTTAAAGCGCGTATTGCACCTATAGCAATCAGATCGCTAGCTGCGAAAAGGGCATTAAAGGTAATATTGTTGGCAATAAGCGAACGTGTGGCATGATAACCAGACTCTTCGGTCGAAATCGCATTCGCTATTTTTCGCTCGCTTAAGGTAATAGCATGTTGTTTTAACTTGTCTTTAAAGCCATTAAAACGGGCAAAAAATTCAGGGCTATGATCAGATGCATCACCAATAAATGCGCAATCAGTTCGGTTATGCGCCAATAAATGCTCAGCAGCAAGTTGGCCGCCGCCATAGTTATCACAGCTAATTGTTAAATCGGCACGATTATCTACCGTTGCTCCCCAACAAACAAATTTGGTGTTTTGTTCAAGCAAGGTATTAAATTTAGGCTGAAAATCAATGTAATCGCCATAACCTAATAAAATAATACCATCAGCACGGTGACTGTCTTCGTAGTCCGCTTGCCAATCTGAGCTTGCAGATTGAAACGATACCAATAAGTCATACCCTTCTTTTGCGCAAGCACGCGTTATGCTGCCGAGCATCGCTAAAAAGAACGGATTGATTTGTGATTCATCTGCTGTGGGATCTTCAAACAGTAACAAAGCCAATGTACTACTTTGTTGAGTTCGAAGGTTACTCGCATTTTTGTCGACTTTATAGTTAAGCTGTTTGGCTACCTCAAAAACACGTTTGCGGGTTTCTTCATTAACCAATGGACTGTTGCGCAAGGCGCGCGAGACAGTGGATTGTGATACCCCTGCGTAGTGTGCAATGTCAAACGATGTAGCTTTACCTTTCATACACAACCTAACTATTTCAAGTAACTAAAGTGCAAATAACTCGTGTTATTCTCGTTTATTTGCTGATTTTTACAAGCTATTTATCAGTAATTTATCAGTAATTTATCAGTAATTTAAAATTTTTATTGATCCAACCCTGACACCGGTGTCATAATGCGGGTGTTTTATCATTTTGTTGTCAAAACGTATTGGCTGCCCATTTAGTTGGGCAGCATTTTTTTATACTAGAGTAACTACTTTGAGGTGATAGCTCAAAGTTTATCTCATAGCGATAGCAAGACCATTGAAATTACAATAATAAGCACGGTTATAGCTAAGTATATAAACCGCTTAGACAAAAGAGAAAACACGATGAACTCCAAGCCAAATTCAGAATTCGATCCTATCTTAGTGGCCGACATCGGCGGCACTAATGCCCGTTTTGCTTTAATTACTGCTTTTAACCTACAAGAAAAACAATTCGTTATTGAGCATAATATCATTTTTCCCAGTGCCAATTTTGGTTCATTGGAAGCGGCAATAACGCATTATTTATCTCAAGTTAGTCATATTCAACCTCGACGCGCGTGTTTAGCCGTGGCTGGACCGATAAAAGCAGGCCAAGTACATTTAACTAATTTAGGTTGGCACTTTAGTGTCGAACAAGTAAAAGCTGAGTTTAATTTAGCTCAACTGGAAGTGATCAACGATTTTGCTGCGTTTGCCTATGCAGCACCTTATTTAGATCCACAACAAAACATTGCAGTTAAAGCAGGACAAGCCGATACTGATGCAAATATTGCAGTCATGGGTCCGGGCACTGGTTTTGGTGCGGCGTGTTTAGTGCGTACTAGCCAATCACGTGCTGTTTTGAGTTGTGAAGGTGGGCATATAACATTGGCATCAGTGAGTGAATTAGATACTCAGCTGATCATCGAGTTACGTAAGCTATTGCCACATGTATCGGTCGAAACAGTATTTTCAGGGCCGGGTATTGCTCATTTGTATCAAGCCATGGCGGCTGTAAAAGGTGTCGATGCTAAGAATTTAACCGCTGCACAAATTAGCGAATTAGCAAATAGTGGTGAATGTGCCATTTGCGATGCTACGTTAAATCAATTTTGTGATTGGATTGGCAGTGTCGCAGGCGATTTAGCACTGGCATTTGGTGCGTTAGGTGGTGTGTATATTGGTGGCGGTATTTTACCGCGTATGCAAGCTCGTTTACTTGCTAGTCGTTTTGTTGAGCGTTTTGGTGCTAAAGGGATCATGTCGCAGTATGTGAGCCAAATACCAGTGACGTTAGTCACACAAGATAATATTCCACTTATTGGTGCTGCTGCATGTTTGCACGTCAATGAGCAGTCATAATACATCGCTCATAGGGGTGTTATTGGGAAGGTTGGATGAAGAAAGTTACAATAAATAGTGTTGCAAGTTATGCCGGGGTCTCTAAAAAAACCGTGTCTCGGGTTTTAAATAATGAACCTAATGTTAGTGATGCAACCCGTGAAAAAGTTCTTAAGGTTTTTAAAGAGCTAGATTACACTCCTAACCCGATCGCCAGAGGTTTGGCGCAAAATCGTAGTTTTATTATTGGTTGCATTTACGATAACCCGAGTAAAAGTTATATCACTCGGGTGCAAACTGGTGCGCTTGCTGCGTGTCAAGAAAACAACTATAACTTGTTGATCCACCCATGTGATTTACGTGGTGATGCGTTGATCAGTAATATTGAGCATTTACTACAATCTTCTCGTCTTGATGGCTTGGTATTGACGCCGCCATTTTCAGATTTTAAGGTATTAGTCGATTTTCTCAAAAGTAAAAAAATTCCGTATGCACGAGTTGCATCAGCAGTGCTTGAAGACGATTCAATTTCAGTACGCAGTAATGATGAGCAGGGCGCATTTGAGATCACTGAGCACTTAATTAAGCTTGGCCATAAAGCGATCGCGTTTATTAAAGGCCACCCAGATCACAGTGCCACTGAGCAGCGTTTCAAAGGTTATCGCAGAGCGCTTAGTACGCACGGCATTGAATTTAATGAACGTTTGGTTGAAGAGGGTAACTTTAGTTATCATTCTGGGGTCGATAGTGCGCGCAGCATTTTAGATTTAACCCCACGTCCAACCGCCGTATTTGCATCAAATGATTACATGGCTGCGGCGGTATTAAAATTGGCAACACAACGTCAATTTAAAGTACCCGATGATATTTCTATCGCGGGTTTTGATAATGCGCCAATTGCTCGTCATATTTGGCCTGGTCTTACTACCATAGCGCAACCGGTTGAAGAAATGACCAAACAAGCGGTTACTAAACTGATTGAGCATATTGGTGATCCGCAAGAGCAACCGTATCAGGTTACGCTTGAAGCGCGATTAATCACACGCGAGTCTACCGCACAAGTTAGATAAAGGCTTTTCACAGTTGCCCGAGTTTGAGTGACGCTTACTCGGGCATTTTTTTGCTTAACAAAGCAGTCTGCATGTTGTTGCTATCTGGGTTTTTTTATCCGCTCATAGGTACTTACGATTGATATCATTTAGATTATAAAAAGATATTATAATCAATAAATTAAAGTAAAAAATCCTCACATTTTCTAGCACTCCAGCAACACAATTTAGCGACCAAGCTAGATCCCCTAATGAAAAATTATTTTCGTTCATTATTTGGTCATTTAAAATATTTAAACTAAATTTATAGGATAGGGTTGACACCGGTGTCACAGTCATGCGTTAATACAGTGACACCGGTGTCAGGTTGATTGTGAGAGACAACCTGCCAACGTATACCTTTGAACGGGTAAATCAAAGATGCTCAGTGCAAGTTCATTCGTGGAGTATGCACTTGCCACTGAGCCTTTATCCTCTAACCTTAGAGATGAGTCGAATTTTATGTTACATCCTCGTATTCAAGAAGTCACCGAACGCGTCATTGAACGCAGTAAAGCTACTCGCCAAGCCTATTTAGAACGCATCAATCATGCAAAAAAACAAACAAGAGTTCGTTCTGGTTTAGGTTGTGGCAATATCGCCCATGTTATGGCTGCGTGTAGCAGTGACGATAAAGCACGTTTAAAAGCTGATGAGCAGCCAAACTTAGCGATTATCAATTCATATAACGATATGCTATCTGCGCACGTGCCATACAAAGATTATCCAGATTTAATTAAAGACATTGCTACAAAGTACGATGCCACAGCTCAAGTTGCAGGCGGCGTGCCAGCCATGTGTGATGGCGTAACTCAGGGCCGTGATGGCATGGAGTTATCGCTTTTTTCTCGTGATGTAATTGCGATGTCGACAGTTATTTCATTATCACACGATGTGTTTGATGGCGTATTTTGCTTAGGCGTGTGTGACAAAATTGTCCCTGGTCTATTAATTGGTGCTTTATCATTTGGTCATCTACCGGTGTACTTTTTGCCAGCAGGCCCGATGCAGTCAGGCATTCCAAATAAAGAAAAAGCCCGTATTCGTCAAAAGTTTGCTCAAGGCTTAGTAAGCCGTGATGAGCTTTTAGAAGCGGAGAGTGCGTCTTATCACAGCGCGGGTACTTGTACGTTTTACGGTACTGCAAACAGTAACCAAATGTTGATGGAAATTATGGGCTTGCACCTTCCTGGTAGCTCGTTCATCAATCCATATACAGAATTGCGTGATGGTTTAACCGGTAATGCGGTAGAAACCATGCTTAAACAATTGATTCAAAGTAAAGATGCCAATTGCTTAGCGGATGTTGTAACTGAAAAAACCATTATTAATGGTTTAGTTGGTTTGTTAGCAACCGGTGGCTCTACGAATCATGCAATTCACTTAGTGGCAATTGCCAAAGCGGCAGGTGTTGAGCTGACATGGAAAGATATGTCGGATTTATCAGAAGTGGTGCCACTACTAACACGTATTTATCCAAATGGTTCTGCTGATGTAAATCATTTCCAAGCAGCCGGCGGCATGGGTTTCCTTATGAGAGAACTCGTTGGTGCAGGGTTCTTGCACAATGACGTTAAAACCATTGTTGGCGAAGGTCTCGAGGCGTATACCCAAGAACCACGTTTAGATACTGACAGTAACCTGATCATGACGAGCGCAACAGGCCCAAGCAAAGTTAAATGGGTACCGTGTCCAGAGAATTCATTAGACGAAGATGTACTTCGTCCAATTGACAACCCATTCAGTAAACAAGGTGGCTTACAGTTACTAACTGGTAACTTAGGTAAAGCCGTGATCAAAGTGTCTGCGGTTGCGGTTGAGCATCAAGTTGTTACAGCACCAGCAAAAGTATTTGCTTCACAAAGTGCATTACAAGAAGCCTATACACGCGGTGAGTTAAACCAAGACTTTATTGCTGTGCTAAAAGAGCAAGGTCCAAAAGCCAAAGGTATGCCTGAGCTGCATAAGCTCACGCCAGTAATGGCAACCTTGCAAGATGAAGGTTACAAAGTAGCGATCGTAACTGACGGTCGTATGTCAGGCGCATCAGGTAAAGTGCCAGCGGCAATCCACTTAGCACCAGAGGCGGTTGAAGGCGGCATTATTGCTAAGATTCAGGAAGGTGATTTAATTACTCTTGATGCACCAGCAGGTATCTTAAAAGTACATGTAAGTGATGAAGAATTAGCACAACGTGAATTACAACTTAGCGTACCTAGCTTAACGTTTGGTACGGGCCGAGAGTTGTTCACCGGATTTAGAAATATCGTAAGTAGCGCAGACATGGGCGCTAGCGCCTTTGGAATAGAATAATAATTCGCCAAACTGGGTATGAGGAACACACTATGAGCATAGAAAAAATATTATCATCGGCACCGGTAGTGCCAGTGGTGGTAATTGATAATTTAGAAGATGCAGCGCCACTAGCAAGAGCGCTGTATAACGGCGGTCTAAAAGCACTTGAAATTACACTACGTACACCGATTGCTGCAGAAGCTGTAAAGCTAATGAAAGCCGAAGTACCAGAAGCCTATGTTGGCACCGGGACTGTGGTAGATAAAGCAAGCTTTGATGCATCAGTTGCCGCAGGTGCTGATTTTATGGTGAGCCCAGGCGTAAATGATGAACTTTTAGCACTGGCAAAAGGCACTGATATTCCATTTCTACCGGGCGCCGCAACGCCAAGTGAAGTGATGAAATTAGCCAGTCACGGATTTAAGTTTTTAAAGTTCTTCCCAGCAGAAGCTGCAGGTGGAACAGCAATGCTTAAATCGATTGGTGGGCCATTACCACAAGTAACATTTTGTCCAACCGGTGGCATTAGCCTAGCAACAGCACCTAGTTATTTAGCACTTAGCAATGTTATTTGTGTTGGTGGTACCTGGATGCTAGATAAACAACTAATTGAAAATAAAGACTGGCAAGCCATTGAAGCGCTTGCTCGCCAAGCAAGTGAAGTTAAATAATTTAAGTGGAGTTTTGAAATGATTAATGTAGCAATTAATGGCTATGGCCGTATCGGTCGCAATGTTTTACGCGCGCTTTATGAGTCTGCACAAAATAATGAAATTAAAATTGTCGCAATTAACGACTTAGCACCGGCTAATGTTAATGCACATTTAACACAATATGATTCAGTGCATGGGCAATTTTCTCATAAAGTCACACTTGCTGATAACACCATGTTGATTGGCGACGACGTTATTACTCTTACCCAAGAACGCGACCCTGCTAACCTTCCATGGAAAGCATTAAACGTTGATATCGTTTTAGAATGTACGGGTTTTTTCACTAAGCGTGAAGATGCTGCAAAGCATATTACAGCGGGCGCGAAAAAAGTAATCGTTTCAGCCCCTGGTACTGATTTAGATGCAACTGTTGTTCACGGTGTAAACAGTGATGTGATCACTGCAGATAGCAACATTATTTCTAATGCTTCATGTACAACTAACTGTTTAGCACCAATTGCCAAAGCAATTAACGATACAGTCGGTATTGAGCAAGGTAGCATGACGACAATCCATGCCTACACTAATGACCAAAACTTGTCAGATGTTTATCATCCTGATCTGTATCGTGCACGAAGTGCAACGCAGTCAATGATCCCAACTAAAACCGGTGCTGCTAAAGCAGTTGGTTTAGTGTTACCTGAGCTTGCTGGTAAACTTGATGGTATGTCAGTACGTGTACCTACAATTAATGTATCACTGGTTGATTTTACGTTTATTACTAAGCGTGAAACAACGGCTACAGAAATCAATGAAATTATGAAAGCAGCATCTGTTGGGTCGATGAAAGATATTTTACAATACAACGAGTTACCGCTTGTTTCTATTGACTTTAACCATAACCCAGCGTCGTCAATCTTTGATTCTACGCAAACGAAAGCTGATGGCAAACTAGTTAAAGTGATGGCTTGGTACGATAACGAATGGGGTTTCTCAAACCGCATGTTAGACCAAGTTAAAGCGTTAGGTCAGTACTTGTAATAAGTACCACGTAAAAATTTAGCTTTATCCAACCAAGCCGCGACTATCGCGGCTTTTTTGTGTCTAGCGCTGGGCTGTAGATATGGTATTCTGCGAGCTGTTTTAGTACCAATCGACTTAAATACTTAACCATGCTAGCGAGCTAAATAAAGCGCTAACTGCGTTATAATTTTTTCAAGTAGAACAACTACATGTCAAAATTTACGCCTTGTTATCACTGTATTTATCTGTCGCTATAAATGGTCAGTAACTTAACACG
>NZ_JACJDT010000064.1:0-18683 GCF_014163675.1 Pseudoalteromonas sp. SR44-5 | reverse complement strand
TTCAGTTTTGACTTGTTCAATGAGTGTATTCATGACTTACCTCCAAGTTATGGGATAACCCCAAGGTAAGTGTGGCTCAAATGGTCAGAATAGGATCTCCGCGTAGCGGCTTAGTTCAACAATTTTATAGTGCGCGCGTCGCGCATCTTTCTGCCGATGTCACGCTCATGTATTAATAAATCTATTTTTAACAAATAACTTAATGTATTGCCAACTATAATTTTTTATTGGTACTAAAGATATTCAGAAAAGAGAAAATGCGCTCGTCGCTCATTTTCTTGAATATGGGAGCCAAACAACTACACTGTACACATATACAGCATGACTATTGGTGATGACATGAAAACGCGCTCCCCATTTTTAAATTATATCGCTGATTATATGTTGGTACGTCAGTATTCATTACGTACCGTGGACACCTACCTGAGGTGGATTGCATCTTATATTCATTTTCATGATTAGTGCAATGACGTAAGAAGAAGTTATGCTGCTTATAACTCATTAAAATGCGCTATAATTTTGAGGTAATTCAATAAAAGCATTTTTACAAAAAGGGGCTTACGTATGTTAGCCCCACGAATGAATTTTATTTACAGTGTGTTATTCAGTAACAACAAACCGTAACCAGCGAGTTGCTCGTCATTGAGGTCGTGTTGCCAGTTTGGCGTTAAATCATCGCGTTTGATGCTGCTGACGCTTTGCGGGTTGGCGGTTAAGTTAAGTACAAACATACTTTTACTGCCATTTAACTCGCGGGTTATTTCAACTAGGCCGTTGTTGTGTTGTGTTAATTCATAACTGCCTTTAATACCCAGCTCTGGGCGCTGTTTTTTTAGTGCGATTAAGTGCTGATATAAACGCCACAGTGAATCAGATTGTGCTTGTTGCGTTTTTACATTGCGATCAGCAGCATTAATTTGCTGTGCTAAAAATTCAGGCCACCACTGAGTGTAGTTATCACCAAACAGTTCAGCCTGCTCAACCCAACTTGTTTGAGCTTGAGTAAAACCAGCTTGATTGCTGTTGTCCCATTGCATAGGAGCACGTTTATACACATCGTGACCTGTGCCACCTTGTGTTAGGCCAATTTCTTCACCGTAATAAATATACGGTGTGCCCGGAGAGCTAAATAACATGGCGGCGGCAAGTTTTGCTTTATCGTCGTGCTCAGCAAGTTGATAAGCCACACGTTCTTGGTCGTGATTAGTTAAAAACGGTGCAAAAAAGTCAAGTGGTGCGCTCGAGTCAATACGTTGCTGTATATTTTGTTTGAGCACATTGGCATCAACCGTATTTTTTTGCTGGTTAGACTGCATGGTGCCAAATTGCGCTTCGCCACTGGCGTCTGGCTTTAATAAGCCAAGGATTTTATAGCCCACTTCAAAATCAAAACCTTGATCGAGTCCTTTGCCGTCGCCGTAATATTTTGCTGCAACAGGAATGTCAGCCCACGCTTCACCGACTAAGTACGCGTCTGGATCAACACTTTTTACATACTGATTAAAGTGCTGCCAGTAGGCAATGGTTTCATCGGTGTCGGCTTGCGCATTGCCGCCGCTTTCCATGGCAAAGCGTACTGCGTCTAATCTAAAGCCTGCTACGCCTTTATCGAGCCAAAACTTGGCCATTTTTTCCATTTCGGCAATAACATCAGGGTGGCGTAAATTTAAATCAGGTTGGCTTGCTCCAAACGCACCATAGTAATACTGCTGACGTGTTTCATTCCAATGCCATACTGCGTCGGGTTGGTCGTTATTACTCCATGCGTGGCCCCAACCGCTACCGGCTTTTGGCATATCGTCGCGCCAAATAAAGTAATCAGCATAAGGGGCTTGTTGTTTTGCTGAACGCTGAAACCATTCATGGTTACTTGATATATGGTTTATAACTAAATCAAGTATGACTTTCATGCCTTTGTCGTCAGCAGCTTTTATAAAGGCTTCAAACTCGGCCATGCTGCCGTAGTCGTTTTCTACTTGGTAAAATTCAGTAAAATCATAGCCATGATACGACGGTGCTTCAAACATGGGGGTTAACCACAGTGCATTTACGCCGAGCTCTTGTAAATACGGGAGCTTTTGGGTCATACCGTTAAAGTCGCCATGACCATCAGCATCGCTATCGTAAAAGCTGCGTGGCCAAATTTGGTAAAAAATGGCGCTTTCCCACCACGGGCTTGCTTGTTGTTTAGTATTTAATTGCGATGTTTCGGTGTTATTCGTGTTGTTATTTAATGATGGTGCGCTTTGGCAGCCTGTTAGCATGATTGCTAATGCTAATGCGCTCAAGGTAAATGTTTTCATTTCAGCCTCGTTATTATTGTAATAAATAACTTAGCCGTATTTTACTACGGCTATGTTAATTAACCTGAACTGCGGATAGTTTGCGGTTATTTTAGTGCTTTAGTTACCACTGGGTAATGATCCCATACTTGCTTGTCACTTAATGAGCGCACTAGCTTCACGTATTCAGCATGCGTCCACGCCAGTGGTGTGGCCGAGTTTGTACCCTCGCCTAACGTGTATCCTGCTTTATTTACGCCTACGCCATCCCATACTTGTTCTGGTAGCATCATGCCTTCGTTAGCAAATTGCTCTAGCCCTTTTACATAGCTATTTTTAATAGCCTGCTGTTTTGTTGCATCTAAGGTATTATTAGCATTTGCGGCGGCAATTTCATAATGGCCCCGTTCACCGGTAAAAAATGGCCAAACTCGCCCACGTTGCCCTGGGCTATTTTTTCCACCTTGCGCATAGTTAGCGCCAGTTACTTCATCTTCACCGTATCCGTCGTTACCATAACGGCGGTAGCCTGCAAATGTGCCGCTGCCATCAGTAAACTCAAAGCTGTATTTAACTTGTAGGTTATCTGTTAGGGTTTCGTCATCATATTCTGGGAGTGTTTTTACTATGCTGGGCGCTAGTGCATCACGTACACCATAGCGAACGAGCTCTAAAAATCCACCATCGAGAATTTGCTTTTTATTAAAACCTTCACGGCCATTATTGGCGTTAATTTTAGTATTTGAATTGGCGTCTTTGTCTTGGCCAATACGTATAAAATACTCGCCGTCTGAAACGTTTGATTCTAAATTACCTGCGGTGGTAAACATCATACTTTCTATATCGGCGTTGTAACTTTTTGCTGTTGCAAGGTAGCGTTTAGCATTCACCTCATCTCCTGCCATTTTTGCAATATCAGCAGCGGTAATTAAACCGGCAACAACAGCAGCGGTGGTTGATGGTGAATACCCTGCTTGCTCTTCCCAACGCTCTTGTTGAGTCGCAGGTGGGGTTATTTGCATGTCGTTCCATAGGATTTTAGCGCGCCCACCGTCTACCAAAAAGTCAGCGGCCGGTTTTAACATGCGGGTATACCAATCAGTTAGCTCAGCATCACTTAACACATCTGACTGATGAAGTTTCCACGCTAGCATAATAGGCATAGCGGTTTGGTCTAGCTGTACGCCTACCCATTCAAGTTCGCCATCTACGTGTGTTTTTTGTAAAAACCACCCTGTGTCGCCTTTGTTGCCCTGGGTTTTGCTGTTTACTTGTACTTTTTCAAGGTATTCAAATGCGGTTTTAGCAGTCGCATTATCGCCCATGGCCATAAATGCCATGGCAACTTGATAAAAGTCGCGCACCCATACCGCTTTGTAACCGGTAGAGCCGGTTTTCGCCGATACGGTTTCACCCCACGGGTTTGATAAAGACGCAATGAGCGCGCCTGCATGGGTTTTATCTTCCTGAGCTTTTAAAACCATGGCGCTGGTATACAGCAGTTTACCGTTATCAGCTGTTTGCTCGCTCATGGTATTAAGTGGTGCAAGGCTTTGTAGGTAATCTTGCCAACCTAGGGCTTCGCCTTTGCCGTTGTAGTTATCAAGTACAGCTTGATACCCTTTGGCTAGCGTAGCTTGGCCCTCTTTAAAGCTTGCTTGCTGGTTTTTACCAAAGCTTAGGCTTAGATCAAATTGACTGTTTTTACCAATCTCACCCAGCTCAGCAAGTAAGCTTACGTTACCCGATTGCTCACCCGTATTTTTATACACAGTTGCTAATTGCTGGGTTGTTTTAAGCTCAGTTAAACCATCACTCACGCCCGTAAAACCGACACTTGTTTGTTTAAATGGCTTTGCACCTTGCAATGACAAGTAATTTTCGCCCTGCCACGCTACCAACCCTTGCTCGGTGGTTTTTGCAAAGTCATCTAAGCCGTTGTTGTTTATATACGGGTTAACTGTTACATATGCTTTTACACCGTCAAGCTGGGTATTAAAAATACTGCGTACAAATAAGCTTTGACCGTCTGGATCGGTAAATATATGTTTTTCGAGGCTAAAGCGACCTTGCTTATCTTTGCTTACTACTTTGTATGCTAATGATAACGGGCGGCCTTTATCGTCTTTGTATAAGTAATCAATGGTAACGTCTAAATCGTCAGCTTCGGTGACTGTAAAATCTTTCCCGACTACAACAAATTGCATGTCTTTAATTTGCGCTTGATGAATAAGCCCAAACATAGTTTCGGTGATCATCCCTTTAGCAATCGAAAACCATACTTTTGACACTTTAGCTGTTGGCGCGTCGTCACTGTAATGGCCATTTTGATATTGCTCAAAAGACGTGCCTATCCCAGTTTTGCCTGCGTATGCCCAAAATGGGGCTTCGCCTGGTGCGCCTGGGGCACTCACTGATGTTTGCGCTACTGCACTAGTTTGCGTATTTTGCACGCCACAACCGACAAGGCCTGCGGCCAATATTGTCGCGGTAATTAGGTTATATTTTTTCATTTTAGCCCCTTAAATTAAGACTGTTTAACACGCAGTACGGCAACCGCTGCAAGTACAAAAGACACAGCACCTAGCATCAATGCGTAAATAGGTTGATTTTGGAAAAAGTGACGAAGTATCAGGCCAAGGACACTGGCGGCTAATAATTGTGGGATCACAATAAAAAAGTTAAATATTCCCATATACACACCCATTTTATGACTCGGTACTGAGGTACTTAACATGGCGTAAGGCAACGACAAAATAGACGCCCACGCAAAACCAATACCTATCATTGGCCAAATAAGTAAGCTCGGTTCTTGTATAAACATAAAGCTCGCCAAACCTAACGCACCTAAAATAAGGTTAAGTGCATGCGCTAGTTTTAAACCAACACGCTTAACGATGATCGGGATACATAAAGCCGCCAATGCAGCAAAACCGTTGTAAGCCGCAAATAAAATACCCACCCAGTCTGCACCATTGTTATACGCCGCTGAACTTGTGTCGCTGCTACCATAATGAAAACTGGTTACCGCTGAGGTGGTGTAAATCCACATGGCAAATAATGCAAACCAGCTAAAAAACTGCACCCAAGCAAGTTGTTTCATCGCCTCTGGCATGGTGAATACATCGTTAACGACTTGGTAAAAGCCACCGCTGGTGTGGTTTTTTGCCTGTAGTGCGGCTGCAATAAATTGAATAACGCCAAAACTCACTAAGCCAGCTGCTAATAGGTACAGCTCTTTTTCTAGGTTTAATCCCATGACTAAACCAAGTACGGCAAGCCCTAAAACAGTAAATACACTGCCGCCTTTACTAAAGTTAATTTGTGCACAAACCGTCTGTTCAACTTGAGCTTGCTCTTGTTGATTAAATGCGGCCAATTCTTCAGGTGAATATTCTTTGGTGGTTATAATTGTCCAGCCTACTGCGACCAGCAATACAACTGCACCAAAGTAAAATGAGTACTTTACTGAATCAGGAATTTGCCCTGCTGCGGCAGTGTTGGCAATATCAAACCAGTTCGTCATCATCCAAGGGAGTGCAGAAGCAACCACGGCGCCTACGCCTATAAAAAAGCTTTGCATTGCATAGCCAGTAGCACGCTGTTTGTTTGGTAGATTATCGCCTACAAGGGCGCGAAATGGTTCCATGGTGACGTTAATCGATGCATCCATGATCCATAACATGCCCGCTGCAATCCAAAGTGTTGGTGAGTTTGGCATAATAAATAACGATAATGTGGTTAAAATAGCGCCGTATAAAAAAAACGGACGACGGCGGCCTAATTTGCCCCAGGTTTTATCGCTCCAGTAACCAATAATTGGCTGTACAATTAACCCTGTGAGTGGTGCTGCTACCCACAAAATAGGAATGTCATCTACATTAGCCCCAAGGGTTTGAAATATTCGGCTTACATTACCGTTTTGCAGTGCAAAGCCAAATTGAATGCCTAAAAAGCCAAAGCACATGTTCCATATTTGCCAAAAACTTAAATCTGGTTTGTTATTTTTCATTATGAGCTCCAGTGGTTAATACTGCACTGCTAAGCGCATTTAAAGTTAAACTAATGTGTGCCTGCTCAGCTGTAATAGTTAGCTCGGCGTTTTGATTCGCCTCTAGCAAATCAAGCAATTGTAATTTTTCGCTGGTATTTTGCGTCAGTGTGTTAAGTGGAATATCAATACTGATCTGACTGACTTGCTCAGCAAAATTACTCACCACCCAAATTTGTTGATTACCGATACTGCGGCTAAACGCAGCAACTTTTTCGCTGCCAGTAACCATCAGTGGTTGCATGTCACCAGCTACAACTGCTGGATGTTTACTCAACGCCATAACGGCTTTGTAATATTCACGTAATTGACCTTGTGCCGGTGTTAATAAAGCACCATCAAACTTGCCGTTGTTCATCCACGCTTGATGCGCTGGCACGCCAATGTAGTCAAAAATACTGGTGCGAGTTGGTTTGCCAAAGCCGGCATCTTCAGAGCCATCTTCTCCCACATCTTGAGCAAAATATAATAGTGTTGGCGCACGGCTAATAAGGTTTGATACTACTAATGCGGGTTTGCCCTTTTCACTACTACCTGCGAAGTCAGGGCTGGCGATACGTTGTTCGTCATGGTTTTCTAAAAAGTGCAGCATATGCTGCTCTATGTCAGCCACTTTTTGCTGAGCATTAAAAATAGTGTCTGCCGGTTGCGTGCCTTGCATAACAGCTTTTAAGGTGTCGTAAAAGCCGACTTTATCGTACAAGTAATCCATTTTTCCTTGCTGGATATACGGGCGATATAGTGCGGGATTGTATACCTCGGCTAGTAAAAATGCCTCTGGGTTGTGCATCTTGATTGATGAGTTTAGAAAGCTCCAAAACTCTACTGGTACCATTTCGGCCATATCATAGCGAAAGCCATCTACGCCTTTATCGAGCCAATATAGCGCGATATCACGAAACTTATACCAGCTGTTTGGCAACTCTTTATCCTGCCAAAACTCAAAGTGCGCGCGTAAATCTTTAGTAGCATACTCATCGGGCAGAGTTGGAAAGTCATAACTACCGTCAGGTTTTACGCCATAATTTACTTTAACTGTTTCGTACCAGTCGTTTATATCAGGCTTAGCAGCACGGGCACCATTACCAGTCCATTTTGCAGGCGTTTCAGCAAATAAGTTATCAGCAAGTGGGTGGGCATTACCGCCTAGCACTTGGTAGTTTTCACTGGTTGGTACTTTAAATGACTGTCCAGTAACGTAATAAAAGTTATTATCGCGGGCATACTCTACGCTGGTGTCATCTTGCTCACCAAAATCTTTAACTCCAGCGGGTTTAGCGGTTGATTGATAATGACGCGCCACATGATTTGGCACAATATCAATGACCACTTTCATACCGTGTCGATGGGTGCGCTCAATTAATGCAGCAAACTCTTCGAGGCGGCGCTCTGGATTAATGGCTAAATCTGGGTTTACATCGTAATAATCTTTAATTGCATACGGCGAGCCGGCACGGCCTTTCACTACATCCGGGTCATCTTGGCTAATTCCATATTGGCTGTAATCGCCGACCAAAGCATGGTGTAACACGCCGGTATACCAAATATGGGTGGTACCAAGTTCTTTAATGCCACTTAAAGCAGTATCATTAAAGTCACTAAATGTGCCTACGCCATTTTGCTCTTTGGTTCCCCACGGAATATTGGCTGTTTGCGTATTACCAAATAAGCGCGTGAATACCTGATACACAACCGGCTTTGAATGCTCGTTAACTTGTTCAGCTACCTTTTTGTCAGTACTGGGGGTTGTGGGCTCATCTGAGCAGCTCGACAATAACAAGCTACTAGCTAATACCCATGAGCCATATTTGAATGTACTAATTGTGGTTTTATTTGTTGTCATAATGTTCTTACTTAGATCTGACGTTTTAATGGGTTGTCATTTAAACGTCATTTTTATTATAAATTTAATACTAAAGTGAACTGCCACTGACTGACAGCGGCTGCATACGTATTCACACAGGCTTTATTCAATTATTAATACCGTTGCACTCATAGGCGCTAAGGTCACTGTATCTGTTATATTTATTTGCTGTTCAGTAAAAAGACTCACAGCCTTTTTGTATTGCCCAATAACCTCTTGCAGATACGCTAATGACCAGTTTTTTGCTGCGGTATTTTTATTTAAAAACACCAACAAAGTTTGCTGTTCACTTATCCGCGCGTAACTGTATATACCTGATTTAGGACTAAAATGAACCAGTTTACCTTGCGCTATTGCTGGGCTTTGCTTTCTAAAATTAAGTAAGGTGGTGATGGTTTGCTGCATATCACGCTGCTCATCTGATAACCCTTGTCCTGTAAAAGCATTACTTGGCTGACCTTTAAAACCACCGGGGAAATCAATACGGATATCACCGTGATCATTACTGCCCGTATTATCAAGCAATACTTCGGTGCCATAATACATTTGTGCAATACCACGAGTGGTAAGCAACATAGTCATCGCCATTTTCGTTTTAGCAAGATCTTGCTTAAGCTGAGTGTAAACTCGGCTCATATCGTGGTTATCGGCAAACACGAGCAAGTTGTCTGGATTTGGGTATAAAAAGTCATTGGCGATTGATTGATACACTTTTACCCAGCCAGTGTTCCAACTCTCCTCTTCATTAAGTGCTTGAATAAGTGACTCTTGTAATGAAAAATCCATCACGCTTGGTAAGCTTGAGGTATAGCCGTCGTTATTTACCTTTCCTGCTTGCCAATATGAAGCAATCGCAGGATTGGTGGTCCACTCTTCGCCAACAATATTAAAAGCGGGATACTCAGTCATTATGGCTTTAGTCCAGTCAGCTAAAAAGGCTTTGTCTGAATATGAATAGGTATCAACGCGAATACCGCTTAAGTCGGCGTATTCAATCCACCAAATAGCATTTTGGATAAGGTAGTTTGCTAATAACGGTTGCCGCTGGTTTAGATCCGGCATTGTGGCTACAAACCAGCCATCGCTAAACTGGCGTTTATCAAACTCACTTGCATGTGGGTCTTGAATGGTTTGACGAGCATGGCTGGTAGCATGTTTACCGTTTGCAAACTCGCCATTAAAATTGATCCAATCTGATGTGGGTTTATCTGTCATCCATTCATGCTCAGAGCCAAAGTGATTAAGCACTAGGTCCATCACTATACCAATACCGTGTTGTTTCGCTTTGGCTGATAACTCGCGATATAACTCATTTGAGCCCATGCGTGGGTCGATAGTGTAAAAATCGGTAATTGCATAACCGTGATAAGAGTAGCTGGGCATATCATTTTCAAGCGGTGGTGTTAACCAAAGCTGGGTTACGCCCAGTTTTTGCAAATACGGCAGTGCGTTAATTACACCTTGAATGTCGCCACCGTGACGCCCACCTCGCTCAATTGGATTTGCACCCTCAAGCACTCCTTTTACTGTGTCGTTGCTGCTATCGCCATTAGCAAAGCGATCCGGATTAATTAAGTAAATGGTATCACTGCTATCAAAACCGTTACGTTTACTGCTATTAGCTTTACGTGCATGCAATTGATACTCAAAACGCTCCCCTGATTTGCTGCTAAACACTAAAACACCTGGCTTTGCTATTGGATTTATTTCAATATTTAAAAAAGCGTAATTTGGGTTATCTGTTTTAGTTACACTTTTTAAACTCACCCCTGAGTAAGATGCTAATTGCCATTGTTGCTTAGCAATACCTTGATCATGCAGCATAATTTGCAAGGTATTATTTTGCATACCAACCCACCAGTTTTGTGGCTCAACGCGCATTTTTGCGTGCAGCTGAAAACTCAGCATTACTGTTACTAACAGTAATGCGCTTTTTGATAGTCTCATATTAATATCCTGATTATTTTTGCTGCGGGATGATGGGCGTAAGCGCTCTAAAATGGCTTGCACACTGATGGTTAAAATTATAAAGCTCTTTAATTTGCTGTTGTTGCGTATAACTTGGCTTAGCAACGCTAGGAGGGAAGACGCCATAACCGCTCAATAAGGTATGCCACGACAGACTTGAATAGTAGTTTTCAATCCCTTGATGGGCAATTTCGCCGGTTAAATCATTACGCGATAACCAGCACTGAAAAATATTTTTTAGCGAAGCTGATAGCATTTCATTTTGACCATTTGCTTGCCAATACTCTGTATCTCGCCGATTGGATGCGCGATAGTGACATACAATATAATCGCGAATACCTTCTATACGGTTATTAATTTGCGTATTGAACGAATCACGCTTTGCTTCACTCGGTTGGTTATGCTCAAAACATGCGATAAACGATTCGATTGTTTGCTGCACTAAATGTAAAGCAGTTGCTTCAAGAGGTTCAATAAAGCCTTGCGATAAACCTACAGCTAAACAGTTTTTATACCAATGTTGCTTAACTCGTCCTACTTTCATTGTTAGCTTACGTGCAGGTACATCGCAATTGAGTAAGCCGAGTGTGGTTCTAAGTTCTGTTTCTGCTTCATCAGCACTGCAAAAGTCTTGGCTGTAAACATAACCATTACCAATACGATTGGTAAGCGGAATAGCCCATTGCCATCCATATTTTAATGCGGTTGAAGTAGTTTGTGGGGCTTGTAATTGATTACTCATTGTCGGCAGTACAATAGCACTGTCGTTAAATAGATTTTCTTTAAAACTAAGCCAAGGTACGGCTAATGCTTGCTGAATAAGCAATCCTTTAAAACCACTACAATCGATAAAAAAATCAGCTGCAATACACTGCTGTCCATCACTGTTTTCATCGAGAACAAGCTGCTTGATATTGCCTGCGGAATCAAGCTCAACCTGCGCGATGGTGCTTTTTAGGTGCTTAACGCCTTTGCTTGTTGCTCTATTAGCTAAAAATAGCCCAAGCAGTCCCGAGTCAAAATGATAACCATAACTTTGCTGAAATGGAAAGTCCGCTTGAGTATGTGGCCCACGCTGTTGCTTAGCTAAGTAGGCTGCTAAAAAATAGCTGTCGGGATGTGCATCAATCGCTATACCTTGACGTTTTAACAAACAACTTTTTATAAATTGCTGCTGTGTATGTAAATCCGTCTGCCCATAAAATGAGTGAAAATACTGCTCATGACCTGGATGGGTAGACCAATTTTTAAATTCAATCCCCAGTTTGTAGGTTGCATTGCATTGAGGCATCCACTCACTTTCGCTAATATTTAATGTATCGAAGAATTGTTTTAACTGCGCAGTCGACCCTTCACCAACACCAATAGGCGCAATTGTTGGTGATTCAATTAAAGTGACATGGGTATTAGTGAGAGAATGATTTAATAAATTAGCAGCCATCCACCCTGCTGTACCACCACCAACAATAATAATATTCATACTAGATCTGGCCTTTTGCTAACTCTGAACAACGACAAAATCGCTGTAAATATTGCTCATGTGTTGGTAAGTGAGTAACGTATTGCTGTTGGATAGTCGCTATATTGGATAAGAACTCATCAAGCTCAGAATCTGAAATTGCACGTGCGAGCGGGTGATAACTTTGTGGTCGGATCCCTTGTCCAATTAAAACTTGTAGCCAAGCAACCTCTGAAAAAAGTTCATCTGCTTGTATTGAAAGCGTGCCTGTTCGTTTAAATAGTGCAATACGTTGCTGTAATGAGTCAGGTAATGTCATAGCGCCACACCGTTGCCAAAATGGAGACTGCTTTTGATTAACAGCGTAATGCAAAATAATAAAATCACGAATTTTTTCAAATTCATTTTTGGCTTGTAAATTATAAGCATGCGCCGATAACTCACAATCAGGGTGCGCCGGAAATAACTTAATAAACCGAGCTATACTGGTTTGTATTAAATGTAAGCTGGTAGATTCCAAAGGTTCTAAAAAGCCACTAGATAAACCAATACTTAAACAGTTTTTAAACCACTGCTGTTCGCGTCTTCCTGGCGTGAACTTAATATGTTTTGGGGCCGTTATGGTCTCAGTTTCTAAACTATTTAATAACTGTTGTTCAGCTTGTTCAGCACTCATAAATTGGCTGCTATATACCAGCCCATTCCCCACTCTATTTTGCAGCGGAATTTGCCATTGCCACCCGGCATCTTTTGCAATCGAACGAGTAAATGGCGGCGTATTTTTCAGCGGTTTAGTTTGCACTGCAATTGCACGATCACAGAAAAGCCAATGCTGATAACTTTGGTATTTAACCCCCAACGCCTGTTCAATCAAGCGTGCACTGGAGCCGCTGCAATCAATAAAAAAATCACCTTTTATGGTTTGTTCATCACTGAGTTCAAGTGTTTTAATCAAGCCATTATCGTCTAATTTTACAGACTCCATCGTACCACTGAGATATTCTACACCTTGCGCAATTGCAAACTCTTGTAATAACTTTGCGTATTTGCCCGCATCAAAGTGATAAGCATAAGTAAGCCCAGCTAAAGGCGTTTTACCAATCTGTGGATTTGGGTGGAATTTATTATGGTTTGCCGCAATGGCATTAACACTGAAGTCCCATAAGGTTTGCGTTGTTTTGCTTTGGTTGCTTTTGAGCCAAAAGTGATGAAATGGGGTGATCCCAAGCCCTCTGCCAATATCACCAAATGCATGCTGGTAACTATCGCCTTGTTGGCCCCAATTTTCAAATTGAATACCAAGTTTATAAGTGCCTTGAGTGCGCTTTAAAAAAACGTGTTCATCAAGCCCCAAGACATTGTTGAAAGTCTGTATCGCAGGGATAGTTGCCTCCCCTACACCAACAGTTGGAATATCGGGTGATTCTATTAAAGTGATTGATAGCTGCTTAGAAAACACTTTTGCTAACATCGCAGCGGTCATCCAACCTGCACTGCCGCCGCCTAAGATAACAATTTTTTCTATCGCTTTCATTTATCACTCCTCACAAATAAAAAAGGGATCTCTATTGAGATCCCTAGTATCTTGTCTCAATCGCGTTTAATACAACTGAATCATACTGACTTGGGTATATTTAATTAAAATTTATAAGCAAAGCCTAATAAATAATTAGCCCCATAGCTTTGATAATCACGTACCGTTGCTTTATTGCCGTCATGATAAGTTACAAACGGCTCATCAGTTAAGTTTTGTGCTTGTAGCGATACAGTAAGACCTTGTAATGCTTCAATGCTAGACTCAGAGAAATCGTAACCAATTTGGGCATCCCAGATAGTCTCTTCTGCAACAACGACCGTTGTTCTTGCTAATGATAGACCATTTACTTCACCTAAGAAGTCAGAGCGGTAACGCATACTCACACGTGCTTGAAAACCGTAGTTTTCATAATAAAGTGTCCAGTTATAAACTTTATCTGATAGACCTGGAATTTCTTCTTTCTCACCATTGAGGTTATCAAGCGAAGAATCTAAAAAGGTAGCGCTAATAACTGTACCAAAGCCTTCAAGGCTATCGCTGAGTATATTACCTGGTAATGTCGCTGTTAACTCAAGGCCTGATACTTTTGCATCGCCTACGTTATCCCATGCGCTCACTAGACCTTGGTTAGTGATCGGCACTTCACCGTTAGGTGTATCAACATCAGCAAAATCACCCACTATTTGCGTGTTGAACTGCCAATCTTCTATGTCTTTATGAAATAAAGCAGCTGCAAAATAACCTTCCGCACTAAAGTAATACTCATACGATAAGTCGATTTGATTAGCAATAACAGGACGCAAACTTGGGTTACCGCCACTTGCACTCCACGGTGAATTTTCTAGATTAGTCGGTGGTGTTGTAACGTTGTTTTTTGCCGCATCAAAGCTGTAGCTGTTACTTGCATTCATACGATCCATACGTGAACGCGACATTGTACGAGCTAAACCAAAGCGTAGCATTTGATCTTCAGTCAACGATAAGTTCAAGTTCAAGCTTGGTAAAAATTCAGTGTACTTGTCGCCTGCTCTATTCGATTGTACACGGACAAGCCCTGTATCCGGATCTGAATCAACCGCATAACCGTCAGAGCTTTGATCTGTATTTACAATTTGCAAGCCCACATTGCCGCGTGCAGGTAAACCAAACAATTCAGTATCTAAATCAGCTTTAACATAGGCAGTTAAAATATCCTCTTGTACAGTCCAAATATTTGCCCAACGGCCTGTATCAGTATCAGCTTGATTAAATGAATCGTATGCGCCGCTGTTGTATAGGGCTAACGAATCATACGCAATCATGTCACCCATACCAATAAAATCAAGTGATACTGAGCCTAAGTAGTATTCATCTGGGATACGCACCATTTCAGGATACTGCTTGAGGCGCAGGTACTCACCAGTATCTTGTTTATCTTTTTCACGGCTGCTGTAGTTAACACCAAATTCAACTTGGCTTATCGGGCTGTTTTCTATGTAAGTTTTTGCACTTAACTTTAATGATGCTAATTCATCTTCAACATGTGGTCTATTTAAAAAGCCATCTTGACCATCGCCACCAACAACACTACTCCCCCAAGTACGTGCTGCGCCCAGTTGAAATAAATCACGGTCTGAATAATCAAGTGTAGGGGTAAAAATGGCGCCAGCCATACCACTATCAAGGCTGTATTGTAGGTTATCACCAAGGCCTTCGTTGTCACCACGTCCTGTCGCTGCATAGCTTTCAAGACCCCAGACATCACGTTCAACCTTTGAATAACTCACATCAGCAGCCACCTGCCAGCTGTCATTTATATCGTATTCAACGTTAAAACCAAGCGCGAGTAAATCAGCAGTCCTGAAGTTTACGTCATTACGAACTAAGGTTTTAATATTATTAACTTGGCCTTGAGTAACAACGCCACCATTGGTGGCTAACGTTTCATAATTTGTATCTGCACGACCTGAATTTAATGGCAGCTCTATGCCTCGTAATATTTGCTTATCTTCAAAATCAACATACATCGCATCGGCGGTAATATGCAGTTTATCTGATGGTGCAAACTCAAGCACACCTAAAAAGCTATCTCTTGTTAGCTCTGATGAACGTGCATAAGGCTTAGCGCCCGTCAAACGTAAATCGCCATCAGCACCACTTGGATCATAACCCCATGCATTCCAGCGTTGTTCTTGATTTGGTGATTCCATGTGGGCATAAGCAAATGCAACACCAATGGTATCGTCAGCAAATTGATCTACATAACCAAACGAACCACGATAACCTTTATTATCCATTTCTGGATTAACTGCATCCATTTCGTTTTGTTCAAAACGCACATTTGCAGTAATTGATTGTTCACCGGCTGATAGAGGACGCGTAGAGTGTAAATCAACGGTACCGCCAATCCCTTGAGTCGTTAAAGATGCGTCTGGCGTTTTGTATACAACAACTTCACTGATCACTTCTGACGGGTATAAGTCGTATTCAACACCACGGTTATCACCAATCGATACTTGCTCACGACCATTAAATGTTGTGGTACTAAAGTCTTCGCCCATACCACGAATAGTAATTGAACTTGCACGGCCATCTAATCGTTGCGCGGCAAGACCAGGTAGACGCGCAATTGATTCTGCAATAGACGAATCTGGTAACTTACCAATATCTTCTGCTGAGATTGCCTCTACTACTGAGCTGCTGAAACGCTTAGTGTCAATAGCTTGAATTAAACTACGACGAAAACCTTTCACTTCAATGACTTCTAAATCTTCATTCGCAGTTGTTTGTTGCTCAGCTGCAAAACCTGACATGCTAGTTAAGCCTGCGGTTGCAAGTGCAATTGTTAATATACTTGGTTTGAACATAGACATGATGTGTTTCCCGTTACCCAATTTTATATTACTAACTTTTAGCGAGTTGCTTGTGATAGAAGCAAACCATTTGTTAGCTATTTTGTTGTCAGGATGAATATTAACGCCCGCCTTATTTTTTTAACAACTTTATGCATACGTATTCAGGCTAGTACAAAACCAACAAAGTTAACAAAAAATTCACACAAATAATGGCAACACCTTGTTTTTATAGGTATAAAGAGGGGATAATTGATCATTCTATTTTATAAAAGAAATATGTACTGCATCGAGCTCCTTCAGCGCGGCGATTTACAGTTTAATACCTTAATTATTAGTGCATTCACACTTTGCATTCGAGTCCCGATCGCCCCCCTCACAAAATGCCAATTGGTAAGACCATTAATGGCGCTGCACCATAACGCTACAGAACCCATATAATATGCACCAAGTTGGATTTGCTACTTTGTTAATGATACGAAAACGAGAATTGGTAAACATCTATTTGCCGCTCACATACCTTTGTTAATAGGTTTTTCAGAAGCTGTTTTCCTTATCAAAGCGATCTATTTAGCATGCATACGTATGCATCCTTTTTACAGTATCAAGCCCTTCACGTATGCTTTTTAAAAAATAACGTAGTTTGCTTTAATCGAACTGCTAACAAGATTACGAACACACCATTTCTAAACAGTAATAATTGCTAGGGTAAAATGGGGAGTGTTGTCACGATGGAGAAAAAAATGGCTCAACAGCAGTGGTATAAGGGTGCCGTGATTTATCAGGTTTATCCGCGCAGTTTTCAAGATACCAACGGTGACGGCATTGGTGATTTAAAAGGGATCATCAGCCGGATAGACTATATTAAAAGTCTGGGTGTTGATGCTATTTGGATCTCACCATTTTTTAAATCACCAATGAAAGACTTTGGCTATGATATCAGCGATTATCGTGACGTAGACCCTCTTTTTGGCGATCTTAATGACTTTGACGAGCTCATTGCACAAGCTCATCAATGCGATATTAAAATTATTATTGATCAAGTATTGAGCCACACATCAGACCAACATCAATGGTTTTTAGATAGCCGAGAAGACAAAACTAACGCCAGATCTGATTGGTATGTATGGGCTGATGCAAAACCAGATGGCACCCAGCCAAACAACTGGCTTTCAATTTTTGGTGGCCCTGCTTGGCAATGGGAGCCGCGTCGTGGCCAGTATTATTTACACAACTTTTTTACTGAACAACCGGATCTTAATTTTCATAATCCAGATGTACGTCAAGCAGTATTAGATAATGTTGAGTTTTGGCTTAAAAAAGGGGTAGATGGTTTTCGCCTAGATGCAATTAACTTTTGTTATCACGATGCACAGCTACGTGATAACCCAGCTAAACCGCCAGAAAAACGCCAAGGCCGTGGTTTTAGCGAAGATAATCCGTATGCTTTTCAGTATCACCATTATAATAATACCCAACCTGAAAATATTAGCTTTATGCAAGATATTCGTACCCTGTTAGACAAATATCCTGGTACCGTGTCTTTGGGTGAAATATCATCCGAGGATTCACTTGCTACTATGGCTGAATACACCGCCGGTGGCGATAAACTGCATATGGGTTACAGTTTTGAGCTACTAACCAATGATTATAGCAGTGAGTATATTCGTACAACGGTTAAGACATTGGAAGAACGAATGACAGAAGGCTGGCCTTGCTGGGCCTTTAGTAACCATGATGTAGAACGTGTTGCTAGTCGTTGGAGTAACAATGGTGAAGTAAACCCTGCGCAGTGTAAAATGCTTACCGCCCTACTCGCTTCATTGCGCGGTAGTGTATGTATGTACCAAGGTGAAGAGCTAGGTCTTGGTGAAGCAAGTGTGGCGTTTGAAGACTTACAAGACCCATATGGGATAACTTTTTGGCCAAACTTTAAAGGCCGAGATGGCTGTCGTACGCCTATGCCATGGCATAATGATGACGGTGAACAGGCCGGATTTTCTGCAACGAAACCTTGGTTACCTGTTGACGAAAACCACAAACACCAGACTGTAAGCAAACAAGATAGCGATAGTGATTCGATTCTAAATGCGTTCCGCCATTTTATGACATGGCGTAAGCAACAAGCTATCTTACTCGAAGGCGATATTGAATTTATTAATACCCCTGAGCCATTGTTAGCTTTTTACCGTCGTTTTGCAGGCCAAACTATGTTGTGCGTATTTAACCTAGCGCAAGAGCCTACAAGCCTCAACATTGAACACACTGATATTGTGCCACATACAGAACTGAATCATCACAATGGCAGCTTAGATAAACAAACCCTTACCCTACCCGGTTTTGGTTGTTTTTACGCAGCCGTTAGTTAATATTTTTTAGTAATATAAAAGGGATTTGCAAGATTGTAATTTCCTTTTCGAAAAAGAGTAATCGGTCATAATCTATATTGTGGCCGATTTTTTGATTCTTTATCAACTATAGTTCTTTAAATAATACCAATCTGCATAAAGATTAAGTCAATTTTATCCAGTCTCTAGAGCATTTGCTTTTAACCGTATCTGGGACTGAAATGAATTTATTCCACGCTTGCGAAACCTGTTCGACTATTTCTTCATAACCACTAAACACACGATTAGATAAACAGTGTTGCCGTATCCAACTCCATACTTGCTCTATTGGATTTAACTCCGG
>NZ_JACJDT010000063.1:3219-19211 GCF_014163675.1 Pseudoalteromonas sp. SR44-5 | reverse complement strand
CCGCGTTCAATAGCTTGGGCATTTAAATATTTTAGCCCACCTATTTTTTCAAGTTGAATTTGTGTTTGCTCGCGAATCATAATTTCAATTCGTTTTGCTTTTATAGCCAATCCCAAGTTTGGAATTCCCAGCCCTCTTAGTAAATCACCCGCATAATCAAAAATGTCTAAGTTATTATAGTTAAGTTCATTTGCACCTAGCTTTGCGTCAGCTTCACGATACTCTTCAATAATTTGTAGTATCGTACTTTCTTCTTTTACAACGACTATTGAATCAGCTTCTACGTGCCCAAGATAAGTTGTTACAGCGTAATTAATGAATTCATCAACCATTTTATTAAAGACGTTTGTTGCTGCTGTTAAATTATCGAGTTGTTGTATTTCCTCCACTAAATAGTCTTCAAGTTCATCCCGCACTAAATTTGTAAAAAACGCATCAGGATCTTCTATATCTAAGGGGTGAACGAGTTGACCATCAATATAAATATTTTCAATTTCATTTGTAGTTGGTTGATCACTTGTCATAAAAACACCTCATTGTGAAAAAATACGCGGCTTAAAATCGCTGTAAAAAGCATAAATATTGCTTTGAATAAGAACAGCATCTATAATCTTCGAACATACACGATAATATACAACTGCTGAAAGTATTATTTGTTATTTTTCATTTGCTTAAAGGGCTTCAGACGGCGGTTCATATCCCTTTCCGACAGCGAATTGGTAGTACCACAGCCAGTACCATAATATGAAATTTAAAATATCGTTATCTCTTTAATAACATAGGGTTATTTGGTTGATTGGGCTTCCCCCAGCTCCACCAATATCGGTTTTTAAATTCGTTGATTTAAAAACCCTAAAAAACCCACCAATTTGAGCAATCAGGTTGGTGGGTTTTTTATGTTTAAGGCGAGGTGTTTTATTGTTTTAATAGCTCATCGCTTATTTTTATTTTATTGAAATAAGCGCTTCATTTTACTGGTGCTTTAGGTACTCGCATCTTATTTTTACTCATGTTAACGTCATTATTCTCTTTTACTTGCCAAGTGATCTTATATGGAATTTTTAGCTGGCGATTTATTAACGCCGCTCAGCGTGATTGGGCTTATTATATTATCGGCTGTAACGTCGATGATTTCGGCGGCTTTTGGTGCTGGTGGCGGGTTGATGTTGTTGGTGGTGATGGCATCGTTATTGCCTATGAGTATTGTTATTCCGGTGCATGGGTTAGTGCAGCTGGGCTCAAATGCCAATAGGTTTATGCTGACTTTTAAACACCTTGATAAAAGTATGTTTGCGTTCTTTTCACTCGGTGGGCTTATTGGTGCGTTTGCTGCGTCGTCTATTGTGACCCGTATTCCACTTGAATTTATGAAAATTGTCGTGGCAGGGTTTGTACTTTATTTATTGTGGGGAATGACGCCAAAGCTGCGTGAAACCTCTGCTTTATGGCGCAGTACAGCTGGTGCTGTGACAACATTTTTATCAATGTTTGTTGGCGCGAGTGGCCCGTTAGTGGGCAGTTGTTTGTATGTTAATAATTACGAAAAGCTAAGATATACCGCTACTTTTTCCGCTTGTATGAGTGTGCAGCATACCTTTAAAGCTATTTTGTATGGCTTTGTGGGCTTTTCGTTTTGGCAGTGGTTGCCTTTAGTTGCGGCAATGATCATAAGTGGTGGGCTTGGCACTTGGCTTGGTTTGCAGTTATTACAGCGTATTTCTGCCGATAAGTTTAAACGTATTTTTCGGGCTATTTTAACCTTACTTGCGCTGCAATTGGCATGGCAGGGCTTGCAAGCGTTCTAGCTAATAATTTGTTAAAGCGCTATAAACCTAGGTGTCATAGCGCTTTATAAATTCTAAGGAGTACAGGGACAAGGGCAGGCTTTTCTATTACACATCATTACAATGAGTGTTGCACTGATATTCTAAATCACACTGACTTTGGTAACGATGAATAGGCAATCACAGCGGCATCCCTGTGTGCTAGATCGGGGTGCTGTAACTTTTTACTGTATTCATCACAAAAGATGATTGCATCTCCTTTTGTTATCAATAAAGGGTCGTGAGTGAAGTTTAATAACAGCGATTGCCAGCGCTGTATAATTTCTTTTGGTGGGCTTGGCAGAACTTTTAATATTGCTTTTGATTGGGTAAATTGGCTGTTTATTGCGATGTTTAGCATGTCGTCGTTTGCAGCTCCTAGCCAGCTAGTACCGTTATCGCCAACACATAAAAGTGGCATATAAGGCGCAAGAGCTGGGCATACATCATTTCTATACACCTCAACTTTCCAATAGTTACGGGCTATTTTTACAAACTGAGTAAAATCTTTAATTGGGGTAAAGTTTGATGTCGCTAAAGGCAAAATCTCTACTCTGGGTTTATTGGCATTCACGGTGTCGTTAGAAACATCAATATACCAAGGGCCAATAATAAATGCGTTTTGAAAATACTCATCCCGCAGTGAACCCCATGCTTTTTGTAAAGGATTGCCCTGTGCAATAAGACCTTTTAATAAGCTAAGCCCTGGTTTGTTTGTGTGCGGCAGTTGTGCTTGTAGTAATGTAAATACCTCGTCTCTTATTTCTCTACAGCGGCCAATTGGATAAGGTTTTTCAGCAAAGTACGGCATAGTAGGTGCAAGTGTTAAATCGGCTATTAATCTTAGTTGAGCTAAGTCAGCACATAGTAAAGTAAGCTGCTCTGAGGAAAAGTTATTATCAAGCACGTATATTCCTTATCGTATTTATTGTAATTTTTTTAGTTGAGCTTGTGTGTAGGCGTCATCTCTAAGCCACCTCAACATGTTTGGATAACCGTTGGGGTGATCAGGTTGTTCGCACATAAACCATGAATACAACAGCGGATAGCCAAAGCCAGTATTATTGCTAAAAGCGGTTATTAAGCTAGCTGAACTGCCTTTATAACCGTGTTGATGAAATAAAACATCGGGTGCAATATTTAAGTAACAGGCTGCGGCCCATGACCATGCAATCGCGGTCATTTCTTCTGCGGCTTGGTGATCATGGTTTTTCATATCGCCGGTTAAACAGGTTCTGTTTGTCTCTGAGGTTACTGCAATATGCCCTGCTTCATGAAGGATGTCACCAGGGTAGAGGCATTTTTCTAAATCAAGTAGTAAAGTTCCCTGGGCTACTTTAATTCCCGGCAAAAAAGTCTTTTCGTTTAACGTTTGATACCTGTGCTTTATTCCAATATGAGTAACAAAGGCGAGAATTTTTTCAATCTCAGTGTTCATACCACTCCCTGTATTTAGCAATTACAATTGTTGCTTACAGTAATATAGCACTCTATTCTAACTAAGTTTAGTTAGCGTTAATAAATCAATTTAAGGTGTTTTGCTTGTCTAAAATCAGGCAAGAAAAAGGAGTTATTATGCAAAATGAATTGATAGCAAAAGTGCCATCTCTGCACACAACAGCGCAGAGCATACTACCTTGTTATAAAGAAACTGGGCGCTTAGGTCTATTTCAATTAAAACGAATGTGGCACAAAGCGCAATTACAAAAACAAGGCTGTGCGGATAAAAAAATAATAGAAGGCGAATGGTCGCTTGATGTCATGATCATGGATACTTTAGGCTTAGGGCTCACACCGACGATAGAATTCATTTTTTCATCGGATAGTTTTTTAACGTTCGAAAACTGGGTAGAACAGCGTTATGGCATAGCTATTTCAAATACAGTTAAAAGTAAGTTAAATGAAAAGGTAGCAGCATTTTTTCAGCAAAAAGACCCAAAACAACAAAAAATATTACTAAATCAGCCTCGTCATTATGTTTTAACGTCACAGCAGTGGCAAAGCTGGGATGATAATGGTTACGTTATTATTCCTGAGTTGGTGGAAAAAACGCTATGTGAAAACGTTTGTAATATGATTTATGAACGTTTGAATATGGATAAACACAATCCTGCTTCATGGTACCGAAATCATGATCTTAAACAAGGAGTTATGGTACAAATTTTTAATGATATAACAATGCAAGCTATTCGGAAGCAGCCTCAGGTGCGGGATGTTTTTGAGCAACTGTGGGGTAAAAGTAATTTAACTGTAAGTACTGATAGGGTTGGTTTTAACCCGCCAGAGACATTGAGTTGGCAGTTTCCCGGGCCAAATCTGCACTGGGATATTAATTTTAATAAACCGCTCACCTTTGCAACGCAAGGGTTACTGTACCTTACTGACGTTACCGCTGATCAAGGTGCGTTTAGTTGTGTTCCTGGTTTTCATAAAAAAATAGACGGCTGGCTTGCTAGCTTACCTAAAAACACCAATCCACATCATTTTAATTGCCAACAATGGCACAGTACGCCTTTGCCTGCAAAAGCGGGCAGTTTAATTGTTTGGCAACATACACTGCCGCATGGTAGTTGTCCAAATAGGACGAATAGTCCTCGAATTGTGCAATATATAAATATGAGCTCATTATAAAGCTAAGCAAATCAAGCCTGCAGTTATTTATAAGAATAAAAATGATGCCATGTAATAACGTGTAATGTTTTTTATAACACTCCTGTGCCATGCTCAAGATAATTTAAATTAAGCTGCATTTACTAAGCCTTTTATTTTTTTTATGGTTTTTTATGATGTTTGATATAAGTCAAATAAATTAAAGCTATATAAAATAAATGAAAATTAAAGTTGTACCCTATAGCTTTTAAACTAAGCTCTTAACTGAATGTAGCATTAATTCCCTAATAGAATTTAGCACGATAATTGGATATCAAAGGAATATTTCAGTATGGAAGCACAAAGTTCACAGCTTACAAAGCGTTTACGGCGCGCAAAACCAATAATTTGTTATTTAAAGTCTTTACTTAAAATGCAATTAGAGTCATTTGCTAAAGCCGTTATAGTGAGTGAAAGTAGCTCAACATACCGCAACAATATACATACAGAAATCGATTTCACCCCCATCCTGTATACACTTTGTTTTAAGATTAAATACTTGCTCATTCATTCTCTTCGTTTGAGAACAAATAATGAATGATGACATACTTATTCCTGAAGTTGTTAATGCTGGTGAGAATATAGTCTCTCCAGTCATTTCGTTTGCCAAGCTTGAAATTTTTTATAATGTAAAAAAGATGTCTGCCGATTTGCTTGTAGCAAAAAAATTAGAATGGGTTAGACATGTTAATACCCAGTGTTATCAGGGCGATTGGGATGTATTGCCTTTAAGAGTGCCTGTTGAACATGCTGATAAGCATGTGATTCTGCAATCTTTCGCAATTGAGTCTAGCTCAAGTTTTATTGATGGCGATCACCTTCAATATTTACCTTCTATTAGTGAGTTATTGTCACAATTTAAATGTAATATTTTATCTGCACGGCTTATGCGCCTTTCCCCCAACTCTTTGATTAAACCCCACCGAGACCTTGGATTGAGTATTGAGCTATCAGCCCAGGCACGTATTCATATTTCTTTAGAGACATCTGAACATGTTGAATTTTTAGTGGATGATTTAAAAGTTCCAATAAGTCAGAGCAGCTGTTGGTATATAAATGCCGATGCGGAACATTCTGTAATAAATACTGGTGATACACCAAGAATCAACCTTGTCATAGACTGTAATGTTAATGAGTGGTTGTTGGATTTAATTATGAACTCTAAAGAAAAAACATATTGTAGTAAAAAAAGTAAGCTAAGGAGCTAAAGAGGTAATGAAACTTAATATTCCTAAGGGCTTAAATATAAGACCGTCAAATGCAAACGATAAGCCTTTTTTAGAAAAGCTGCATAGTTTAATGCGACAAGACTTACAGTTAATTGATGGCGAAAAAGATTTTGTAGAGTCAATTGTGGAAATGCAGTTTAAAGCTCAAACCCAAGGGTATGGAGATAAGTTCCCCAATGCAATGTACTTTATTATTGAAAAACATCATGAAGCAATCGGTAAGGCAACCATTGATTTTGGCCCAAATGAAATTCGTATCGTCGATATTGGCTTTTTACCAAGTGCGAGAGGGCATGGTTTTGGCTCAGCGATAATTCAATCGTTTCAAAGTGCCGCATTACAATCTGGTGCACCTTTAACACTGACCGTTGAGCAACATAATTTTGCTGCTAAGCAGTTGTATGCGCGTTTAGGGTTTCAAGTTGAATCAATTAGCCCGCCATATGAATTTATGGCGTGGTACCCACACCCAGTGAAATTAATGAGTGGTGTGTGACTAAGCGAAGTTAAACACAGGAGTTGAATATGGAAAAGTTTACGTTTGAAAATGTTGAAAGAGCACAAGGGTCAATTGTTAAGGTTGCTGGTCAAGATGGTGAAGTAGAGTTAAAGGTATCATCAGTTGATAGAACAAAACTGAATGGGGAACAATGGGATGCATTTCGTGTTTTGCTTAAAGGCTCTGCAAATGAACCTTTAGAACAAGGCACATATAGACTCACACACGATGCATTTAATGATGCAGAGCTGTTTCTATCACCAAATAGCGAAACTGAGTATGAGATATACATCACGACACAAAAATAGTACTTCGTGTTTAATAGACTAAATTATTCGTTTAATAAAAGTGAGTAGGGAGATTTATATGGCTGATCCGTTTATATCTGAAATACGACCATTTGCGTTTGATTTTGCCCCAAAAAATTGGGCATTCTGTAATGGTGGAGTGATCGCAATTACACAGAATGGGGCACTGTATGCTCTATTAGGGACTCAGTTTGGTGGTAACGGAACAAGTGATTTTAAGTTACCGGACTTACGGGGGCGCACGCCTATCGGTAGTGGGTTTTTGAGCACTGAAAACCGTCCCTTTTATGCTGGAGATAGTTCAGGGGAGGAAACGGTTAGGTTAACGTTAGATGAAATGCCAGCGCATACGCATGCAGTAAAAGCTACGGCTAGCATAGCCGCTAATAGCCCCGCGTTTACAGATCGTATATTTTCTGAATCAAAGGATAATAAGGGTACCTCAGCTGAACCTTTCGTATACGGTTCATCGTTAGATTTGACAGAACTTGCTCAGGATGTTGTTAGTAGTAGCGGGAGTGGGTCGCCACATACTAATCTTCAACCTTTACTCGTACTTAATTTTTGTATTGCACTGGAAGGTACCTTTCCAGCTAGAAATTAAAAAAGGAAACTAGCATGTCTGAGTCATTTGTCGGTGAAATAAAAATGATTGCTACTACATTCTCACCTAGGCAGTGGGCATTTTGTAGCGGGTCTACTTTTTCAATAAGTCAAAACCAAGTGTTATTTGCATTGATTGGCGCACAATATGGCGGTGATGGGCGCTCGTCATTTATGCTGCCTGATTTAAGAGGGCGTGTACCCGTACATTTTGGGCAAGGCCCAGGATTACAACCTTACCCTATAGCGCGTCAGGCTGGCGTAGAAAAAGTGACGCTTCTACCACAGCAGATGCCAGCACACACCCATAGCTTGCAGGCAAATAATAATCGTGCAACTACATCTACAGCCATTGGTAATGTTTTGGCGAGAAGCCCTGCAACTGAGTCAACTTATATATCAGGCGCTGTCACGGGAGAAAGTCAGCAACTAAATGACGCTGCAGTTGAAACTGTGGGTGCTAATGAGCCGCATACTAATATGATGCCTTATTTGGCTATACATTTTATTATTTGCCTCAACGGCCTCTTCCCATCAAGAAATTAAAGGAGAAATATTATGGCTGAACCATTTATGGCTGAAATTAGAATATTTGGTCTTACGTATAGTCCTAGAGCTTGGGCTAAATGCGCAGGGCAAATACTCAGTATTTCACAATCTACAGCGCTATTTAGTTTGCTGGGAACTAATTTCGGTGGTGATGGACGAACAACATTTGGAGTCCCTGATTTACAAGGCAGAGCACCAATGCATGCGGGATCAGGGATAGGACTAACGACTCGGCCATTTTCTACCTTTGGTGGTGTTAGCCAAGTAGCGTTGGCCCCCATACAGCTACCTAAGCATGACCATGTTATTTCAGGTGTATTTCAAGCTGGTAATACTGACCAACCAAGTGATAATCAACTTGCAATAGACGTTGCCTCCTCAGGTGGTGCACTGCGATATACTGCGCCACTGGATAGTAATACAAGTGCTATGAGTAGCAGCAGTTTAGCATCGTCAGGTAAGAGTCAGCGGCATGAAAATATGCAACCTAGCTTAGCGTTAAACTTTTGCATTGCACTAGATGGAATTTATCCACCAAGAAATTGATGTGTGAGAATACAGATTTTAGTTTGAAATCTGTATTCTACATATGATGAAAAACCATTATGTTTGTGCAGGAAGTAAGTTATATGTTGTTTGAAAGAGCTCTGTTGGTTGTTATTTACTTATGTTGAAATACCTTAATTGGCATATTGTTTTCAGCTGTTTAATTATAGTTGTGTGCTTATTTGCAAGAGATGTATCTGCTCAGGCGAGTTTAGACAAGCTGCAATTTAAAAGCTCTAAAGGTAGTGTTGTATTTGCCAAGCATGACAGTAATTTTTTGATTGATGATGCAGGGAAGATGTACGCTTTTAACAAAAAAATAATAATACTCTCTTTGCTATCAGTCGATGAGATCTCACAGCTACATGATGAAATAAAACAAGTTCAAGTAATCGCTAATATAGGAAGTGAATTGGTTTACTGGGTAACACCTAGACCCGAATATTTTTTTGATGTTTATTTAGCGTTAAGCAAACATCAAGATGTGCTAGAGATCGAACCAGATATTGCACCTGTCACAAAGTTAGTTACGTCAGGAACAAGCAGGCAGACTAGCAGCGTGCTTGTGTCACAAAATGCTCCTTTATGCGATAAACCAGAGAATACTGTGCGGGTTGCAATTATTGATGACGGCTTTGATTTTACTCACCCAGAGTTTGATGATTTAACAGTATTGTTTGAATATGATCCTGATGAAAAAACACTGGCAACCAGTGCTAAAAACCCAACTGATTACCATGGTACACGTGTTGTTGGAGTTATTGCTGCAAAGCAAGATAATATAGGGGTTGAGGGTTTCGCACCGACTAGTGAAATAATAGCTATCAGGCAAGTTTCAACATGGTCATCTTCTATAATATTGGCATTTCAGGTCGCTAAGTTGATGAAAGCGGATGTTATCAACTGTAGTTGGGTTTTACCGTTATTATCGGGTATTACGTCACTGGTAATTGAGAATGTTGCATCTGCATCAAATGCACCTATTATCGTTGTTTCAGCAGGAAATTCGGGTAAGAAAGCTTGTGAAGTCAATCATCTATCGGCATTAAGTTCAGTGGTTGTTATAGGGGCAATAAATAAAAATGGGAATGTTGCTGAGTTTTCTAATTATGGGCAATGTGTTGATTATTACGCCCCTTCTTCAATTGCATCAACGTCACTTAATGGGTATGTAAATTTTGGTGGCACCTCATCATCAGCCGCTATTGTTTCAGGCGTTGTGGCACAGCTAAAAGCATGCGGAGTTGAATACCCGTTAACAAAATTAACGATGGTTGAAAATATTTTGCCTGCACATGTAGTTAATAAAAATAATATAAAGAGTGTAACTTTGATTAGATCAAAAGGTAGTGAAATTAATGAGCACTGAAATGGAACCGTTAGATTTTAGTAGCACCCACAGTGACAACTTCCCAAAAATATTGGCTCAGTTGGGCGTATCGTTGATTGCGACAAGTTATCAATCACAACGTGTTATTTTAGTGCGTTCCAATAATGGCAAGCTAGAAACAAAATTAAAGGCATTTCCAAGACCAATGGGACTTTATGCCGACGAAAATAGGGTCACGCTTGGAACACTAAATCAAGTAATCGACTTTCAAAAAACACCAAGTGGTTATGCTGATGTTATTAATGGGAACCTTGATCGTTATGAAGAGTTGCCAAAAAAATTACAAGATAATGAACTCAGAGATAGCCCCAAATTTCGTGAAGAGTGGGATGAACAAGTCAAAAGTGTAAAGGCAGCCGACAGTTTGTTTATAGAAAGAGCGACTTTATCAACAGGTATGATCAACATCCATGATATTTGTTGGGGTAATGATGGTTTGTGGGTAGTTAACTCGATGTTCTCTTGTTTAAGTAAGTTAAGTCCTGACCATAGTTTTGTCGCTGCTTGGGTGCCGTCGTTTATTTCAGAACTGAAGCCGGAAAATAGATGCCATTTAAATGGCATGGCGTTGTTAGATGGTGTGCCTCGTTATGCTACAGCCTTTAGTGAATCAGATACAGCACAAGGTTGGCGTGAAGAGCTAGGGAATAAAGGGGTGCTTATTGATGTCGTTGAAAATAAGGTCATCAAATCAGGTATTTCAATGCCACATTCGCCAAGATGCCACGCAGGCAAGGTGTATTATTGTGCATCTGGAGATGGCGATATTCATGTATACGATCCAAAGTCAGGTACTAATAGAGTTTTATGTGAGTTGCAAGGTTTTACAAGGGGAATGACGTTCTTTGGTGACTTGATGCTTGTCGGTACGAGTACATTACGTAAATCAGAAGAGCATATTCGCTTTAAAGCAAACCCAAGATTATTAGATGGGAAAAGTGTGTGCGCAATATGGTTAGTGAATGTAAATACAGGTGAGGTGGTAGGTAATTTGACTTTTACGGGTGATGTAAAACAGATTTACGATATTGCTGTTGTACCGAACAGCAGGAAACCAGAGCTATTTCAAAGCTCAGACGCGTTGTCTAGCCATATTTTTGAATTTTGTCGAGGATGAGTATCATGGAACGTTTAAGCTTAAATAAAACTTTTTTAGGGGTTGCGATTTCTGCAGTAATAGCTAGCGGGGCTTACGCAGAAACAGTAAATGAAGCTGTAGATTTAAAACAATTTTCAAAAAAGTTAGCGCTAGAAACTGAAGATGAAATAGTTGGTATAGAGTCAAAAAGCCCATTTTCGACATTTAGTCGAGGGCAAAAAGCCCAATCACACTTAGTAAACCCAGATATAAATAATACATTAAGCTTTTTAAAAGAGCAGGGATTACTTGAAACGAATGAACAAAAAGTAAGTATTGTTAAGGGCGATAATACACAAGTAAAAAGTGATTTACTAATAAGAAAGGTGTTTGCAAGTGCAAACTGCACCCTACCAGGCGGGGCGTGCACCACTGTAAGCTCTTCTAGCTGTACTTTGAGAGGTGGTAGTGTTGGCGCTTGTGGGTCATCGCCAGAAATAGATGTTGAAGAAAGTGGATCGACAACTGTAAGCGAAGACTTTGGCAGTGTTGCAGCGGATGGTGTAGCAACTACAACAAAAACCTTTACGGTAAAAAATGAAGGCACTGGTAATTTAACGACTACGGCTGTTTCTATAACAAGTGGAAGTAGCGACTTTTCAATTACAGGCGGTACATGTGCTACGAATGGTCAAACATTAAGCTCAGGTATGCAATGTACGATACTTGTAACTGTACAAACGACAACAGTTGGTGGGATATCAGGTAATTTAAGAATTAGCAACACTGATGCAAATGAGAGTATGTATAATGTGTCTTTGAGTGCCACAGGTACTTCTACAAATTCAGCGCCTGTTGTTGATTTAAATGGTGGGATTCCAGGTACAGGGAGTTCAGTGTCATTTACCGAAGGTAGTGGTGCTGTAAATATTGCGCCCGATGCTAGTGCAGAGGATAGTGATGGCGATACAATAACAACAATAACCGTTGCATTAACCAACGATCAAAATGGCGCCTCAGAAGGCCTGAACGTAACAGCTGCGGCGCAAAACGCACTCACGGGTGGGTCTGCGGCGGATATTATACTTCAAGACACAATTTCTATCACAGGGGCAACCGTAACGGCCGCTGAAGTGGCTACCTTTTTGCAGAATATCACTTACGATAATACTTCAAATACGCCCGATGAAACTGCTAGAACGGTGACAGTGGTAATTAATGATGGCACTGTAAATAGTGTAAGTCGTACAGCGACAATTTCGGTTGCTAATATTACTTCAGCGAGTTCTGCCGCTGCTGGATTTAGTACCTTAAACGGTATAAATTTAAGCCCAGCAATTACATTTAGTGACGATAATGAAACATTAAATATTAACAATGCAGCGCATATTACAGGGTCAACGGCTGATGGCGGCGGCGGTACCGATACAATCAGTGTTGTTACCGGGAGCGACTTAACTGGGTTCACAAGCTTAACGGGTTTTGAAACCTTAACGCCCTATAACAATGGTTCATTGACATTAAGTGAAACGCAGCATGACAGTTTCACTACTATAAATGGTACAGGTACAAATCAATTTACTATCGCTAGTGCCGATGGCGATCAAACGCTAACGGGTGATGCGGATATTGAAACTTATGTGCTTGGCGCTGCAATGATCTTTACGCTTGGTAGCGCAGCGCAAAATGTAACTGGCAGCAGCGCAGATGATACCGTTAATATTAATGCCTTCACGGTAACAGGTACATTGAACGGCGCTGCGGGTACCGATATATTGCAGGCTGGCACTGGTGCTGATCTTAGTGGTGCAACAATATCTGCCTTTGAATCATTAACACTTGCCAGTGGTGCGAGTGTATTGATGACTGAGGCACAGCACGATAGTTTTACAACGTTTACAGCACCAGGCACAGAAACGATAACTATTAGCTCAGCAACGGATGGACTAACAGGCAACAGTGCGATTGAAACGTATGTTTTATCTGCACCAAATGCATTCACCCTTGGCGCTGCAGGGCAAAATTTTACTGGTAGCACCGGCGACGATACTCTCAATATTGGCTCAGTTAGCGCAATCGGTATTTTAGCGGGCAACACCGGCACTGATACGTTATCTATTGGTAGTGGTGGCAGTATTTCTGGCGCCACAATTAGCGGCTTTGAAAACTTGACGGTAGCAAGTGGCGGTTCAGCAAGTATTGCTGCATCACAGCTAGCATTGTTCTCAGGCACTGTATCAGGCAGTGGTAATGAGACGCTAGATATTTTAGGTGATGGTAATTTCGCTACAGTATCAGCAATTGAAAGCTACACATTAAATGACGATAGCACGAACGCGCGTACAGTATCTATTAGTGCCGCGGGGCACTCAGTAACAGCTAGCTCCGTAACTGATGCCATTACGTTTGATATTGGCACACTAGCTTATACGGGAACAATTACCGGCGAAAATAGTGTTGCTGATACATTGTCTATGAGTAGCGGCGCAAACATTAGTAATGCCACGATTAGTAATGTGACTAATTTAACACTCGCTTCGGGTGCGTCAGTATCGATGACGGCCAGCCAGCATAGTAGTTTTACGGGCACCATAACAGCGCCTGGTTCAGAAACGATTACTATCACCGGTGATGGTGATTTCACAACCTTAACTGGTATTGAAAGCTACGATGCAGCTGATGACAGTACAAACACCAGAACAATCACCGTATCAACAGGGACCACTAATGTTACGGCTGGTTCGTCAACCGACGCCATAATTTTTGCAATTGGTAACAGTGCATACACGGGCACGTTAATTGGCGAAAATAGTGTTGCCGACCAAGTACAAGTAACTGATGGTGCAGACATTAGCGGCGGTGGATTTTTAAATATAGGCACTCTTTCGTTAGCTAGTGGCGCAACAGTGGCTATTGATGCCGCTAATATTGGTAATTTTAGCACTGCTATAACGGGTAGTGCGGGTACTGAAACACTGAAACTTATGGATGGTGGGGCGTTTGATTTTACCAGTACCTCAGTGTCTGCTGTTGAAGGCGTGGCAATAGGAACTGACAATAATGCCACAGTAACCTTAACTGACAACTTTAATGCCAATGGTCAAGCAGTATCAGTGTCAAATGCGAGTGGCGGTGAAATTACAGCAGCCCTATCAATAAATGCTTCAGCCTTTGCCAGTGACATGTTGACGATTACAGCCAGCAATTTCAATGGCGATGATACTATTGTTGGCGGTAGCGGCGCAGATACCATCCGCCCTGGCGGTGGTACTGATTCGATGACGGGCAATGCAGGTAACGATAATTTTGTCGGCAGTGCATCACAATTATCAGGGGATACCATCACCGATCTAGCCGTAGGTGATACCTTAACGATTACTGGCGTGACAGGGCTTTCAAGTGCAAATGTGCGATTTAATGGCACGAGTACATTAGAAGTTGATACAGATGCCACCGATTTTAATATTTCTGAGCTTACGCTCTCATTAAGTAATTCACCAGGCTCAAGTTTAGCTTTTAGCGTTGCTGAAAGTGGTAGCGATACCATAATAACTTTTGTTGAGCCAAATAGCGCCCCCGTATTTAGTAGTTTGAATGGCGGTGCAACCTTCATTGAAAATGGCTCTGCAATTGTTATCGACTCTGATGTGACTATCGCTGATACTGAGCTCGATGCCCTTAATGGCGCAATTGGTAATTATAATAATGCCAGTTTAACTATTAGTCGAAACGGTGGGGCAAGTACTGAAGATGTTTTTGCGAACAATAACTTATTGGGCGCGCTAATTGAGGGCAATACGTTTACTTATAATTCGACCACAGTCGGAACGGTAACGACTAACTCCTCAGGTACCTTGGTACTGACCTTTAATGCTAATGCTACATCTGCAATTGTTGACTCAGTTTTACAAAGCATTACCTATCAAAATAGTTCCGAATCTCCATCATCATCAGTGACTTTGGATTATGTCTTTAATGATGGGATAGCAAACAGCGCGGGTACAAATCAAGCGATAGTGAATATTACTGGGCAAAATGATGCCCCAACGGATATTTCGCTTTCATCGGCAAGTATAAATCAATCATCAACTGGACCTGGTGCTAATATAGGGGCGCTTACTACCTCAGATGTAGATACCACCGACAGTCATAGTTATACGTTTGTAAGCTCAGGTGCAAGTGTAAACGGTACATGTAGCGCTGACACAAACAATAGCAGTTTTCAGATCAGTGGCACCTTAATTCAGACGCAAGCTGCACTTAGTGCAGGAAGTTACATTGTGTGCGTACAAAGTAACGATGCAACAACAACTTTTCAAAAAGCGTTTACTATAACGGTAAATGATAATGTTGCGCCAAGTGCGCCATCTACTCCTGATTTAAATGCGGCGGCTGATTCAGGGTTATCTACTACGGATAATATTACCAACGATACCACGCCAACATTTAGTGGCACTGCTGAGAGTGGTTCAACAGTTAGTCTTTACAGCGACCAAGTTGGCGCTGGAGCAACTGTAATCGGGTCAGGCATAGCGACCGATGGCAATTGGCAAATTACCACTAGCACTTTAACTGCTGGTTTAGACCATGCTATTTCAGCAAAAGCAACAGACTCAGCAAGTAATGTAAGTAGTAGCTCAAGCGCACTTACAGTGACAATTGACACAACCGCGCCGAGCGCACCGAGCGCAGCCGATCTAACTGCAGCCAGTGATAGTGGCTCTTCGAGTACAGATAATATAACCAATAATACAACACCTACTTTTACAGGTACAGGCACCACAGGCGACACTATTACTCTTATTTCAAGTGTTGATGGCTCAATAGGCAGTACTGTTGTTAGTGGTGGGGTGTGGAGTATCACCGTAGGCTCAGCAATGACGAGTGGCTCGCATACTATTGTGGCACGCGCGACGGACTCTGCTGGTAATATTACCAATGGAACGAGTACTACAATAACCATTGATACTAACGTGAGTGCACCGAGTATTACCACCCCGATTGAAGTAGATGGTCGGATCAATGCTGTGGAAGATGCGCATGTGCTTATACAAGGTAGCGGCGCTGACTCTGGCGCTACGGTTAATGTGACCATCAGCGATGGTTCGAATAACTTATCACGGACTGTGACGGCCGATGGCTCTGGGGCATGGACTATCAGTGGTAGTGAGTTTGATGTCAGCAGCTTTAATGATGGCACGCTCACCGTCAGCGCCACACAATCTGATGCGGCGGGTAACACCTCCAGTGCAACCAGCACCTCAGTGATTTTAGATAACGCAGCACCGAATGCCTTGACGATTGCCACCCCGATTGAG
>NZ_JACJDT010000063.1:2415-3119 GCF_014163675.1 Pseudoalteromonas sp. SR44-5 | reverse complement strand
ATGGCACGCTCACCGTCAGCGCCACACAATCTGATGCGGCGGGTAACACCTCCAGTGCAACCAGCACCTCAGTGATTTTAGATAACGCAGCACCGAATGCCTTGACGATTGCCACCCCGATTGAGGTTGATGGCCGGATCAATGCTGTAGAAGATGGCAGTGTATTGATCACCGGCTCTGGCGCAGAAGCCAATGCCAGTGTCAGTGTGACTATCAGCGATGGTTCGAATAACCAATCGCGGACCGTGACGGCTGATGGCGCAGGTACATGGACTATCAGTGGTAGTGAGTTTGATGTCAGCAGCTTTAATAATGGCACGCTCACCGTCAGCGCCACACAATCTGATGCGGCGGGTAACACCTCCAGCGCAGTCAGCACCGCGGTGGTTTTAGATAATACAGCACCGAATGCCTTAACGATTGCCACCCCAATTGAGGTTGATGGCCGGATCAATGCTGTAGAAGATGGCAGTGTATTGATCACCGGCTCTGGCGCAGAAGCCAATGCCAGTGTCAGTGTGACTATCAGCGATGGCGCGAATAACTTATCACGTACCGTAACGGCTGATGGCTCTGGGGCATGGACTATCAGTGGTAGTGAGTTTGATGTCAGCAGCTTTAATAATGGCACGCTCACCGTCAGCGCCACACAATCTGATGCGGCGGGTAACACCTCCAGCGCAGTCAGCACCGCGGTGGTTTTA
>NZ_JACJDT010000063.1:0-2315 GCF_014163675.1 Pseudoalteromonas sp. SR44-5 | reverse complement strand
GCCAGTGTCAGTGTGACTATCAGCGATGGCGCGAATAACTTATCACGTACCGTAACGGCTGATGGCTCTGGGGCATGGACTATCAGTGGTAGTGAGTTTGATGTCAGCAGCTTTAATAATGGCACCGTCACCGTCAGCGCCACACAAAGTGATGCGGCGGGTAACACCTCGACTACGGCAACCGCAGTAATTACGTTGGATAATCAAGCGCCAAATGCATTGACGATTACTACGCCAATTGAAGGCGACGGCAAAGTTAATGCTGTAGAAGATAACGATGTGCTAGTGCAAGGATCTGGCGCAGAGTCAGGTGCAACAGTTACAGTAAATGTTGATGGTATATCTAAAACTACCACAGCAGATTCAAGTGGTAATTGGACATTGTCGGGCAACGAGCTGGATATCAGTGCGCTGAATAATGGTACGCTGACTGTCTCGGCAACTCAGGCCGATAGCGCAGGTAATATCTCAATAGCTGCAACTACAACAATAACGTTGGATAACCAAGCACCAAACGCACCAACCTTTATTACGCCTATTGAGGGGGATGGTAAAGTTAACGCTGCGGAGGATAATGATGTATTAGTCCAAGGCGGGGGAGCAGAGTCAGGTGCAACAGTCACTGTGAGTATCGCTGGGGTTACTAAAACGACTACCGCAGACTCAAGTGGTAATTGGACATTATTAGGTAATGAGCTGGATATCAGCGCTCTAAATAATGGCATATTGACAGTTTCGGCAACACAAACCGACGATGCGGGCAATATCTCAACGGCTGCATCAACTTCAATTACATTAGATAACATCGCACCAAATGCGGTGGCTATTACAACGCCGATTGCAGTAGATGGTATTGTAAATGCGGCTGAAGACAATGCTGTGTTGATCACAGGGTCAGGAGCAGAAGCTGGCGCAACAGTGACAGTGGGTATTAGCGGCGTAAATGCCACTGTGGTAGCTGATAGCAGCGGTAACTGGACACTTAACGGCAGTGAATTAGACATTAGCGCTCTAAATAATGGCACATTAACAGTATCTGCAACGCAAACCGATAGCGCAGGAAATATTTCATCTGCAACGACAACCACTATAACCTTAGATAATGTTGCGCCAAATGCATTGGCTATTACAACGCCGATTGCTGTTGATGGCATTGTTAATGCTGCTGAAGATAATGCGTTATTAATTGTAGGATCTGGGGCTGAATCAGGCGCTGCAGTTAAGGTTGATGTTGGCGGTGTAAATGCCACCGTGACTGCTGATAGCAACGGTAATTGGACTCTCAGTGGTAATGAGTTAGATATCAGTGCATTAAATAATGGCACATTAACGGTATCAGCAACGCAAACTGACAGCGCAGGTAATATTTCACCAGCGGCAACGACGACGATAACCTTGGATAACAGTGCACCGTCAGTTGTTACTATTAATACGCCAATCGAAGTCGATGGCATCGTTAACGCTAGTGAAGATGATAGTGTATTGATCACCGGCTCTGGGGCAGAATCAGGCGCTGCAGTTAATGTTGATATTGGCGGTGTAAATGCCACTGTGACAGCTGGTAGTGGTGGTAATTGGACGCTTAACGGCAATGAATTAGATATAAGTGCACTTAATAACGGCACTTTAACAGTATCGGTAACGCAAACTGACAGTGCAGGGAATACTTCACCAGCGGCGACCAGCTCTATTACTTTAGATAATACCAGCCCAACTGGGCATGCAGTTAGCGTTGATCAAAGCTTAATTAACGCAGATAACGAATCCGCAATGAGTGTTAGTTTTACTGGACTTGAAGGCAGTGGTTCGCTTAGTTATCAGGTTAGTGATGGCAGTAATGCTGTTACTGGTAACGCAACAATTAGTGCTGTTACGCAGCAAATTACAGGTATTGATGTTACAACATTGGCTGAGGGAGTGTTAACGTTCTCAGCAATAGTTACAGACACCGCAGGCAATGCCAGCGCAGCAGTAACTGCCACAGTAACTAAAAAATACAACGTCGTACCGGTGTTAAGTGGTTCACCAAGTACAACTACAGCTGAAGATGCAGCGTATAGTTTTATACCCACCCTTACAGACAGCGATACGCAAGATACCCATACCTTTAGCATCATTAATAAGCCAAGCTGGGCGAGCTTTGACACCAGCACGGGCGAATTAGCGGGCACGCCACAGAACGAGGATGTAGGCAGCTACGCGGCTATTACTATCAGTGTTAACGATGGCACAGATAGCGCCAGTTTAACGCCATTTACATTAGAGGTCACCAACACCAACGATGCGCCGGTAGGGCAAAACTTCGCGTTTAACCT
>NZ_JACJDT010000062.1:0-20969 GCF_014163675.1 Pseudoalteromonas sp. SR44-5 | reverse complement strand
CAACAATTAAATAAGGCCTGATATTTTCTTCTACTTCTCCTGTGCTTATCCATGCATAAGCAGGTAAATTTTTAGCTAATTTATAACCATTTTTATTTATTGCCAGTTCACCGTAGTAAATTCTGTTCTCTGACTTATCTAACCACTCAACCGCTACTTTTTCTGGGAATTTTTGATCGTAAACACCAACCATAGCTCCCGCTGTGGCTCGACAACAAGACATAGTTCCTGCGGGTACATCCCACTTGTCATCAAACTTAATTAAAGTCACAAATATATTATTGCCTTCATCTGTTGAACCCGATACAACCATATAGTCGATTTCACCTGTTGTTGCACAGCCGTCTAGTAATACAGCAAACAAGCTAGTAAGAAGTAACTTTAAGATTTTGTCCATAATCTATATCCATTTATTAATTGTAATTGCCATTGCTCACTCTTTTCAGCTTGTTCTGGCTGATTGTAAAAAAGCTCACGTTGTTGGTTTTTAGTGGTGAATTCAGCGTCTTCTTCAGGGCCATGAGCAATCGCATCAATCGTTGCTGAATATTTAACACTGTGGTGGATGTAATCTTTATATAAAGCCTGCCAGGCATCACTTTGTGGGCCAAAGCTACGGGCGCTATCAACCAGTGCTTTAAGCTCGTTAGGTAAAATATAAGGTATAGCTTGGCCGTCAGCTTGTTTGCGGTTAGCAAGTTCCGTTAAGCTTTGTAGTGGCACGCCTTGGTTAACCGCCGTTTCATGCATTAGCGCTAGGCTATAATGGGGTAAGGTATTATTTAAATTGCGCCGCCAATACGGTTTATAGCCGGTATAAACCGTATACTCTGATTCATTACGAATTCGCTTTGGCTTTCTGTTCATCCTTGGCCTACTTGCTTTAAACTCAATATTAATTGTTGGCCAATAATATTTTTGCTCAAGTGACTTTTTAAGCTGCGCTAATTCTTTATCGTGCTCTGGCTCTCCGGCTTGCCCAGCAATATATTGCCACGGGTATAATATGGTTGTTTCTACGGGGCCATAACCGCCGCCAATATCTGAGTGCACACCCGGTAATTCAATCTCTTGCTGGTTTTTAAGGAGCTGCTTATTACGGGTACGTAATGAGCTGAGTGGAAATTTATCACGCTTTTCATCAAATGCCGCCAAATGCATTACAAACCCCGCACTACTACTTGCTAGATGTAAGTTAACGGGGTAATCAAGTTCATTATTGGCATAAAACTCACTGTGGTTGTTGTCACCATCACCACCAATAGAGGCAACACTGTCAAATAAGCCAACAAAGCGGATAACGGGCTTAATACCGCCCCAATAGTGTGGATTATTTTTATAAATCGCATTCACTTGATTAACAAATGCCCGCGCTTGCGCTGCGCCACGGCTAAAACCAAATACGTCCAGAAATCCAATGCTCATCTTTGAGTATTCTTTGAAAAATTGAACTGTTGTGACTAGAGTCTCTCTAATTCGCTCATCAAAACTAAACGCCAAACCCATATCTAAGGTTGAATCGCTTTCATTTGCTTTAGTGCCAATACCTTCAACATAATAGCGTGATTGATATTTTTGAAAGGGATATAACTCAAACAACTTAACCACATTAGTCGGTTCATTCGCGTCGGTTGAATCTTGTATGTCGTTAAGGCGGTTATTCCCCGTGCCATCAAAAAATACACCAAAGCTAGGGGGCTCTGCGAGCAAGGTTATTTCAATATGACCTTTTGGTAATATTTTATGTTCAAGTAATTGCGGCCCGCCTTTTTCACCAATATTGAATGACCGAACCTTTAACAGGTCGAAATAATCTGCAAAGCTTTGTTCGTTAATAAGGGTTAACTCTGCCTCGCCCGCTATAATTACTTTTAAAGTATAAAGCGCTTGTTGTGACAGGTTTTTAAAGTGGTATTGTTGATTGCCCTGTTGCTCTAAGTCAACCGTACTACCTTGGCTAAACAACTGCGCTTTTATAGCTACATCACCAACCACTTTAACTATAATATTTTTTTGTAACGCACCAACATTTGTTTTTATAACCAGTGTGTTAACTTTATTGACTGCCATGGGCATTGCTTGGCTCATAACTTAGGCTCCATAAACATAAACAAGACGGCTTTTAGTAACCGGCCCTGCAATGCCGTCTACCTGTAGTTGTTGCGCTTGTTGAAATTCCCTCACACCCGCTTTGGTTTTTGCACCATTAATGCCATCAACCTTGCCGCAATTAAACCCCAACATATTACAACGTCCCTGCACGCCAGAAAGCGTGTCGATTGGATCTAGATTGCCTATTTGTACCGCAAAGCTTTTAGTGGGTGTAGTTTCGCCTGCTTTTAAATATAAATCGACCGTGCCAGTAAGTGCGTCGTTATTATTAAGCTCTACTTCGATAAGCCCATCACTTTGCAGAACGGTATCGATTGCTTGGCTACCTATGTTGAGTACAATACGTTTGCCGGTAATGTCATCACCATCTTCATGAATTATTTGCAGGCGAAAATATTCTTTTTCGTTTTGTACAACAAACGTATTTAGACTGTTAGCGCGCAGCGGCATAAACTTTTCTTTTTTAGGTGGAATATTGATGATATCACCCGGAAAAATTAAATTAGGATCGGGCCGTAGTGCTTTAAACTCCGCATTACTGGGATGGTTATATAATGCTGTTGAGGTTTTATAACCATATTGGCGTGCTATGCGTAGCAGTGTTTCGCCTTGTGCGACGGTGTGTTGTTGCGCCATCGTTAAATCCTTTTATACGTCTAAATTAGGTTCCCTCACTGCACCATTTAGGGACAAGTATTTTGTTACATTATACAAAGCTGAAATAATATTCTAGTAAATATTTAACGGGTAAAAATGAAATAGGTTAATATAGATGGGGAATAATGCTGAAAACATTGAACAAAACATAGTTTTATGTTGTTTGAAAAATATACATTATTATAGGGGGAGTTTCTTTGAGTATGAAAAGCCGATTATGCATCGGCTTTTATTTAGATAAACCTAAGTTATTACTGTTATACGGGGTATAAGGTTTTACGCCCAGCCGTCGTAACGTTTGCGGCGCGATAATACGATAGTCAAAATAATACCTAAAAATAAACCTATGAAGGCAATTGCTCCGCCATAAGTTAGTAGCTGACGTTTTTCTTTTGCACCGGCTTGTTGTTTTTCAGTGCGTTCAGCTTCTAAGGTACTTTTTAATTTAGCAATCTGCTCTGATAGAGCACTATTTTGGTCAGTTAAAGTTTGGCTTTGCTCTTGTAGCTGCGGTAATTCAATCTGTGCTTGACGAAGTTGCTCTTGCATTGATGCCATTTCAGCACTGAGTGTGCGGTATTGTTGGTGAATACCTGGAGTTTTAGAAACAAATTTAGCTTCTACCCAGCCTTCTCGTTCTTTATCATCAATAACTTTAACAAAGCCATTTTCTTCAGCAGATAGCTGGGTTAGCTTTGTACCAGCATCAACAGAGCCAATAATGCGATAATTTTTACTCGCGCCAGAGTGCATAAATGTATAAAGATTATCGACTATATAAGCGGTGTTTGCATCGCTAGCTGAATTGCTTTCTTCTGCGTGACTCATAAATGCGGCCGCTGCGAATAGCAAAGCTAATAAAGAATGTTTAAACATCAATCTACCCTGTTAATGTAACCGTCTGTGGGACAGCAATCGTATTATTCATAGTTAAGTATTGAGATAGTATGGATTTAGCGCGCTAATAGCAAGACTGATATTGTAATCATGGCTGCTGTTTGCTGATTCAAATAAGCTAAAAAATTTGCAATGTTGGGCAGCTTTGTTTATTTTGAGCTCTTATTTATTTTAAAGGTAATCCTCAAGCCTAATGGATACTGAGATAGAACTGAAGTTTTTGGTGTCAGACGCCGTAATCCCACTGATCCCCGCGTTAATTACTCAATTTGCAAAAACGGTTACTAATAAACCTTCGCGTAGTTTACAAAATGCTTATTTTGACACGCCAAGCCGTGAATTAAGAGCGCTCGATATCGGTTTTCGTACCCGCTGTGCTGATAATCAATGTGAGCAAACTATCAAGCTTGCTGGAGAAGTTATGGGCGGGTTGCATCAACGACCTGAATATAATTTACCGCTGGAAAGTAGCCGACCAAATATAACTGCATTTGATGCCAGTATTTGGCCGCATGGTATGCAAATAAGTGCAATTGCCGCTAATCTTTATCCTATTTTTAGTACTAACTTCATTCGTCGTACTTGGCTTATTGAAACCGACAGTGGCGCTAAAATTGAAGTAGTGTTAGATAAAGGTGAAGTATCTGCATCGGGTTTGATGGAGCCAATTTGTGAGCTTGAAATTGAACTGGTTGAAGGCAGCCGCGATGAATTATTTGCTTTAGCAGATAAGTTAGTGAGTCAAAGTAATATTCGATTAGGGCTATATTCTAAAGCAGCTCGTGGTTATCGCCTTGCGGATGAAAAACCACTTAAGCCAAGTAAATCAATTGGCTTTGTATCGTTACCTAAATATGCAACACAAGAGCAAGCACTTATAGCCGCAATTGGCTTTGGTATTCGTTTTGTACAAAAACATGAACAGTGTTATTTCGATAAACCGAGTTTAAAGACTCTGAAACGAGTGACCGATGGTATTAGTTTAATCCGTCATACGTTTTGGTTATTTGACGATATTGTTGATAAAAACACCACCGAGCTATTACGCACCGAGCTAAAATGGCTATTAAGTGAATTAGCATGGGTTGAAAACGCGATTCAACTAAAAACCTACACATCTAAGCGCCACGCATACTATAAAAAAATCAACAGTGCACCTGAGTTAACGCAAGTTATTAATGACTTAAAAGAGCTACAGCCAAGTATTGATGATATTAATCGGTTGTTTCATAGCGCTCGCTATAACCGCTTATTATTGTCTTTAACCACCTGGCTGGTGGATAAGCAATGGCGTAAAAGTTGGGGGCAAGTACAGTTTCAAGCAGCTGAAAAACCAGTCGCTGAGATTGCTAATCGATTATTTGAAAAAGATTGGCAAGACCTTCATCAGTTACTGCCAGAACAAAAAACACTGACTGTTAAGGATTACTTGGATTTACGTATGCGTTTAGAAAACAGCTTACTCAGTGGTAACTGTTTAGGTTCGTTATTTGAAAAAGATGAACGCAGTGAGTTTCGTATTCCATGGTTAGATATTTCACACGGCATGTACGAGCTCAGCACGCTTGAGTATCTAAAGCAGTTATGTGCAGGACAAGATGATGAAGAGCTGGCAAAAATTCAAAGCTGGCTTGAAAGAAAGTCTGAATTCTTGGTCGACGCAATGGAACAAAGCCGCTTAGCTTCATATAAAATATCACCTTACTGGCAGTAATCGCGTTTAAGCCAGTACATAGGGAATACACATGGTACGGCGGGTATTATTACTAATGCTGCTCTTTAGTGCCGATGCGCTCAGTGATGTTCAGCATTGGCAACTCTGGAAACAGCATGATGGTGCAAGTGTGTACTACAAAAAACATGATAATGGTATTTTTGAAGTGCAGGCTGAGATCACTATTGAAGGTGTCACGGCCAATGACTTTATGACATTGCTAAGTGATACTAACAGCGCGCCGTTATGGATTGATAATGTTACCCATGTGAAAGTGTTGGAGCGATTAAGTCCCTCAGAAACTATTGTACATACCGAGTTTGAGTCGCCGTGGCCACTCACTGATCGCGATATGGTTAGTTACTCATGCTACCAACAACTGAACGGCACCCAGACTAAGTTAACGATTACAGCAAAAACAGGGGAGCTTGCAAAGCGCCAAGCTGTGATCCGTATCACTGATCTAAAAGCACATTGGTTATTAACTCAACATAGCAGTGAAGGGCAATCATTGTTAACTATAACATATGAAATATACGCTAATCCTGGTGGTGCAATTCCGCATTGGCTAAGCAATAAAGTGGGATTAGAAAGTGCAATGCATACCTTGCTTGCTCTTAAATTACGCCTAATCAATAAAACCTATCAAACCAATCAGCAAGTAAGCCAAGTTGGTAATTGTAGTCACATCAATAAACAATAGCGTGTTAATTCTAACAATTGGTATAATCTGGATAGCTAGTTAACTCCTTGTTACTAATTTGTTTAATTGAACTTTTATTACAAATAATTACAAAAAAAATATTGTTGCTGTAACTTAAATCGGTAATATTCCCGCGCTGGGAACATACTACTTTAAGGACAGTAAAGTGTTTGCATCATCAGTTGCAGGATCAAGCCGTTGGTTTTCATTTGTTAACGAAAGTTGGCGCATCGCTACATTATGGCTAGCGGGTGTTCTATTGTTTATGAGCTTTCGGGTTTTCTTTTTAGTCTACTTTCATGACCGGATCACCACACCAATTGATCTTAACGTTATTTTAAACACCTTAGAAACAGGGTTTGCTTTTGACTCAGCTGCCAGTGGTGTGTGTTTTAGCATTCCTTTTTTATTAAATTGTATTTTACAGCCGATGCGCTTAGGTCATTGGGTAAGAATGGTGCGTAACTTTACGGGTAAGCTTTTTTTTGTAGTCGCTATTTTACTCTGTATAACCAGTATTACGTATATTGCAGAGTACGGTAGCCAATTCAATTACTTTATGTTTGAAGGGTTGCACGATGATCAGCAAGCAATTGCTTTAACCGTGATTGAACAATATCGGCCATGGGGTAGTTTTCTGGGGTTATTAGCACTGTTGGTGGTTGCATTTAAGTTATGCGAGCGCGTTGATAAGCAGTCGAATAGCTTTTTACAGCGCATTTTTACTGACTGTAAATGGAAGCGTACGTTGTTAATTAGCATCATTGTGGTGTTATTTATCTGTGCTATTCGTGGTTCTTTTGAGTCTCGTCCGGCATCACGAAAGTGGTCTGCGGTAACGCCGGACCCATTTATTAATAATTTGGTGATCAATCCATTTCGCAGCTTTTTTTATGCCATTAAAGATTACAACGATCTACAAAGCCATGGCGTAAACGGTGAAAATCCATATTTAAGCCATAACTCAGGGCTTGATGCCTTACCTTTAAATGCGCTGAGTAAACATACGACAGCGCCTTTGTTAGCTGCACCGTCACAGGTATTTGTAATTGTTATGGAAAGTTATGATTCTTGGCCGTTACAACAGAAGTATGCTGCACTTAATTTAACTAATCAGTTAAAAAATCTAGCTAGTAAAGGTATTTACCTAGATAACGTTTTACCTGTAGCTAGCAGTACCATGAATTCGCTATCCAGTATTGTATCTGGGATCCCTTATGCAGGGGTTAATATGAGTTTGATTGGGCCACAAAACCCAAGCAGCAAGCTATCGTTATTTAATCAATTCGAGCAGTTAGGGTACACCAGCCAGTTTTTTTATGGTGGTTTATTATCGTGGCAAAATGTCGGTGAGTACGTTCTATCCCAAGGTGTTGATAAGGTCTATTCAGCTACCGATGCTGGTGGTAAAGGTAGCGCCGGTGTCTGGGGCATTGATGATGGTCAGCTATTTGATTTGGTAGCAGAAAAAACAACGAAAAAAAGTTTTAATGTGATCCTCTCAGGTAGTTATCATGGCCCGTTTAATCTCGATTTAGATAAATATAACTACCCTTATAAGTCGGTTGCAGATTATCCAGCTGAGATAAATAAATTAGCTGGGGAGTTATTAGATCCTTATGTATTAGGGCACTTATGGTATGCAGATAAAATGCTGGGTGAGTTTGTGGCTAAGATGGAGCAACGTTATCCAGATGCATTATTTGTCATTACCGGGGATCATTATAGTCGCCGTAACTTTCATCAGCGCCCAAATTTATATGAGTTAACTCATGTGCCGATAGTGATTTATGGCAAAGGTGTTAGTGCAGATTTAGTGCCTGCCCAACAAGTGGCAAGCCATATGGATATCGCTCCAACATTATTAGATTTAATTGCGCCAGCAAATACTCAGTTTTATAGCATGGGACAATCATTATTTAATGCAGCGCCAGATAGGAGGGTATTTGGTTTTCAAACAATACGTCACAATGAACAGCTCTGGCGTGGTGATTTATCGGCGCTTTATGAGTATTATAGGGTTAATGAGCGGGATAAAACTCAGCTTTTACCGACAACACTATCGCAATTTGTTGAAATTGATGCACAGACAGAGCAAGCATATACCCAGTATATGGCGACAGCTTGGCAGTTATTAACTCAAGGCATGGATTAAGGTAATGGTTTTACCCATCACCCGATAAGCAACACTTACACGCTAAAGATCATAAAATGACTAAACCAGAAATTAACTTAGTAAACAAACCCAACGGCATAGGAATTGGGCGTATTTTAAAAGCAACTAAATGCTCAATTAAAGGTTTTAAAGCCGCATTTAAGGAAGAGTCGGCCTTTCGTAATGAGCTTGCGCTAGGGCTTGTATTATTGCCATTATCATTTTGGCTAGCGCAATCATTACAGCACTGGGTGATACTTATAATCAGCTTTTTGTTATTGTTGATTGTTGAGTTGCTAAATTCAGCAATTGAAGCATTAACAGATCGAGTCGGTGTTGAATATCATGTGTTATCAGGGCGAGCGAAAGATATTGCTTCAGCGGCTGTGACATTAGCACTGATAGTGTTATTTATTGTATGGGCTGTGGCTGGGTATGAAAAGATAATTACATTGATAGGTTAGGAAGTTAGGCAAAACGTTACAGGCTTTGAGCGACAAGCTTCGAATACACCCAAGTCACTTTCTAGAACCGAGCTTTAATTGCGCGGGGTAAACCCGCGCCTACGTCTGGTAGCAGCGAGTTTATCTCGCGATAAACACTTTATCCTTCGCGGTGGCAAGCCACTCGCCTACAAGTAATATCCACCGCGCTCCTGTAGGTCGCCATTTATGGCGACAAGCCTATTTACCTCCGAGGGTAGGAGGCGCTGTGCGCTACACCGAGAAGACAAAAGTAAAGTTAATTACTTACAGGTTTTTCCTCTATGAGCTCGGTGAACTCTGTGGTGAAATTATAAAAAAAATAGGTTTGCACCAAGAGTAGTGAATAAGGGGGGAAATACCACTGGCTTCGAACACGCCCTAACTCCTAGCCACTTCCTAGAACCTAGTTTTAATTGTGCGGGGTAAACCCGCGCCTATGTCTGGTAGCAGCGAGTTTACCTCGCGACAATAACCTAGGCATTTACAACAATATAATCAGCAGGCATAAAAAAAAGCGCCAATTGGCGCTTTTTTTATTCACACAGTGGCTGATATTAAAGACCAGCTGCTGCGCGAAGTGCGTCTGCTTTATCAGTACGTTCCCAAGGGAATTCATCACGACCAAAATGCCCGTAAGCTGCAGTTGGTAGATAAATTGGGCGCTCAAGATCAAGCATTTTAATTAAGCCATATGGACGTAAGTCAAAGTGTTCACGAATCAATTCAATTAAACGTGATTCTTCAAGCTTGCTGGTACCAAATGTTTCAACACTGATTGACGTTGGCTCTGCAACACCGATTGCGTAAGAAACTTGTAGCTCACATTTGTCAGCAAGGCCCGCAGCAACGATGTTTTTAGCAACATAACGTGCAGCGTACGCAGCTGAACGGTCAACTTTTGATGGATCTTTACCAGAGAATGCCCCCCCACCGTGACGAGCCATGCCGCCATAGGTATCAACGATAATTTTACGACCAGTAAGACCACAGTCACCCATTGGGCCACCGATTACAAAACGGCCAGTCGGGTTAATGAAAAACTTAGTTGCACTAGTGATAAGCTCAGCAGGCAGTACCGGCTTGATGATTGTTTCCATCACTGCTTCTACTAAATCTTTTTGTGAAATGTCTTCACTGTGTTGAGTAGAAAGTACTACTGCGTCAATACCTACTGGCTTGCCATTTTCATATGCAAAAGTAACTTGTGATTTTGCATCAGGACGTAACCAGTTTAGCTCGCCGCTTTTACGTACTTGCGCTTGACGCTGTACTAAACGGTGTGAGTAAGTGATTGGTGCAGGCATTAATACTTCAGTTTCGTTACATGCGTAACCAAACATTAGGCCTTGGTCGCCAGCGCCTTGTTCTTCTGGGCTAGTACGGTCAACACCTTGGTTTATGTCAGGAGACTGCTTACCAATCGTGTTTAAAATTGCACACGAGTCTGCATCAAAACCCATATCAGAATGAGTGTAGCCAATTTCACGTACAGTTTTACGTGTGATTTCTTCGATATCAACCCATGCGCTAGTAGTGATTTCACCACCAACCATAACCATACCAGTCTTTACGTAAGTTTCACACGCAACACGGGCATGAGAATCTTGTTCTAAGATGGCATCTAGTACCGCGTCAGAGATTTGGTCCGCGATTTTATCCGGATGACCTTCAGAAACAGATTCAGAAGTAAATAAATGTTTTGCCATTGTCTTTGCTCACAAATATTGCGCTTCACAAACGTCGGTAAGAGCGCTAAAAAATTTAGGGGCGTATTTTATCTAAAACAACGATAGTTGCATAGTGTTTTTACGCCTAGACGTCTAAATAAAATTACTAATAACTTTTTGTTCTTAAAAAAAATTCATAATGCCCAATTTAATCAGGTTTTTAATTGCATACAGCCCCTACAATAAGTAAGAATGGATCTTCAAATGAATACACACAATAACCAGCGCAAATACAGTAAAGGTAGGAGAATCCATGCCGTCTCGCAAAGAACTTGCAAATGCTATTCGCGTCTTATCAATGGACGCAGTACAAAAGGCCAAATCTGGCCACCCTGGAGCCCCTATGGGCATGGCTGATATCGCAGAAGTACTATGGCGCGATTATCTAAACCACAACCCAACAAATCCAGAGTGGGTAGATAGAGATCGATTTATACTTTCCAATGGCCACGGTTCAATGCTTATTTATTCTCTATTGCATTTAAGTGGTTATGATTTACCAATTGAGGAAATTAAAAACTTCCGTCAAATGCATTCAAAAACACCAGGTCACCCAGAATATGGGTATGCGCCAGGTATTGAGACTACTACGGGCCCACTTGGTCAAGGGATCACTAACGCGGTAGGTATGGCGATTGCTGAAAAAGCATTAGCCGCGCAATTTAACCGCGAAGGTCATGATATTGTTGATCACCACACATATACTTTCTTAGGCGATGGTTGCTTAATGGAAGGTATTTCTCATGAAGCATGTTCACTTGCCGGCACATTAGGCCTAGGTAAGCTTGTTGCGTTTTGGGATGACAACGGTATTTCAATTGATGGTGAAGTTGAAGGTTGGTTTAGCGATGATACACCTGCACGCTTTAAAGCCTACGGTTGGCATGTAGTAAGTGACGTTGATGGCCATGACTCAGACGCTATCCGCGCAGCCATCGAAGAAGCACGCAGCATCACCGACAAACCAACACTAATTTGTTGTAAAACAGTTATCGGTTATGGTTCACCAAATAAATCAGGTAGCCATGATTGTCACGGCGCACCACTAGGTGAAGACGAAATCAAAGCAGCACGCGAGTTCCTTGGTTGGACTGGTGAAGCATTTGAAATCCCAGCTGATATTTATGCACAATGGGATGGCAAAGAAAAGGGTAAACAACTTGAAGCTAACTGGGATGAAAAATTTGCCGCGTACGCCGCTGCACACCCAGAACTAGCTGCTGAATTTAAACGCCGTACTAGTAGTGAGTTGCCAGCAGATTGGGCTGAAAAATCACAAGCATATATTGAGCAACTAGACGCAAATCCAGCAAACCCAGCATCACGTAAGGCATCGCAAGACGCACTGAATGCATTTGGTCCATTACTGCCTGAATTTATGGGCGGATCAGCTGATTTAGCCGGTTCTAACCTGACTATTTGGAAAGGCTCTAAAGGCTTAACACGCGATGATGCCAGCGGTAACTACATCTATTACGGTGTACGTGAGTTTGGTATGTCGGCGATTATGAATGGTATTGCATTGCATAAAGGCTTTATTCCTTACGGCGCAACTTTCCTAATGTTTATGGAATATGCACGTAATGCTGTTCGTATGGCTGCACTTATGAAAGTGCCAAGCATTTTTGTATACACACACGATTCAATCGGTTTAGGTGAAGATGGTCCAACTCACCAACCAGTAGAGCAAATTGCTAGCATGCGTTTAACGCCAAACTTAGTTAACTGGCGCCCGTGTGACCAAGTTGAGTCTGCGATTGCATGGCAACAAGCGATTGAACGCCAAGATGGTCCAACATCACTTATCTTTACTCGCCAAGGCCTTGAGCAACAAACTCGCTCTGCGCAGCAATTAAGCGACGTGAAAAAAGGTGGTTATGTGCTGAGCTGTGATGGCGAGCCTGAGCTTATCTTAATCGCAACTGGTTCTGAGGTGCAATTAGCACAAGATTCAGCCGCGCAACTGCGTAAGCAAGGTAAAAAAGTACGTGTTGTCTCTATGCCATCGACCGATGTATTTGATGCACAAGACGCTGCTTATAAAGAAAGTGTACTACCAGCTGCAGTTTCACGCCGCGTAGCCGTAGAAGCAGGTATTGCTGACTACTGGTATAAATATGTAGGTTTAAACGGCGCAGTAGTAGGTATGACCACCTTTGGTGAGTCAGCCCCTGCAAATGAGCTGTTTGAGCACTTTGGCTTCACGGTAGAAAACATCGTAAACAAAGCTAACGAATTGTTTTAATCTTTACGATTGAAATTTAAAAGCCCGCACTGTGTTAAACGCAGTGCGGGCTTTTTTATACAGAGCTGTAAGCTTTAAGCCGTCAGCTATCAGTTTTAAGTCTGAGGCGCAGTGCTAGGGAAAAGCCGTAGGAGGGTGCTTTAGCCCCGATTGTATGGTGTTCAAATTGCCTTATCTGATTTTGCTTTAAGCTGAACAAAAACTTAGTGATAGTAATATCTTAGCTAATTTGTTAAAACTATAATAATTTAGAAAGATGAGCGTTAAATCAGCAGGAATATTAACGATTAGCGCATTATAAAATGTTATGAGTTAGAGTGAATTATGGAATCACAGGTAGAGCTAGCAGAAAAATCAGCTCGATTTATGAAGCTTCTTCCCGCTGGGGCTGATAGTGCGCTTATTGTGTTAAAGGGGCACCTTCTGATAGAGGAGTTACTTACTGATTTGCTCAAAGAGAAACTAGCACAGGGGAACCCTCTAGAAATAAAAATTGGCCAAAATACGATGTTTGCTCAAAAACTCAATCTTTGCTGGGCCCTTGTACAGAAAGATATAAAGCTGGAAATTTGGCCTTTTCTCAAAGAGTTAAATGCAATAAGAAATAAAATGGCTCATGCTGTTGAACCTAAATGCATAGACGAAAAAATAGAAGCATTTACTGAAATGGTATCTAGCTATGATCACTATATGATGCCTAAATCTAGAGGTAGCGATCTCGAATTCAGTATTGCATGGTTGCATATTGTATTAAGCCAGTATTTACATCATGTTAAAAACTCATAACAATCAAATTAATACTACCTCCGCAAGTTGTCTTTTTTTGCAGAGCAAAAAAACAACCATTTCGCTTCGGCGAATTATTTAGGCGTTACCACTGTTTATCACAGCTAAAAAAGCGGTGATTTAATTATTTATTTAACTCTTAAGCATTTTACGCGCTAAAGCACGACCTACAATGTAAGCCCGAAGCCCATGAGTATTTTTCATTACTATGACTCTTCCCTTGCAAGCTTTTTGAGTATCAGGCACTGTGGGGGTAATCAAATTATAAATACTATAAACAGGAGTGAGGATGTCTCAGTTTGATAATGTAAGTGTTGTTAAAACAGCGAACGTATATTTTGACGGTAAAGTATCAAGTCGTACCGTGGTTTTTGCTGATGGCAGCACTAAAACGTTAGGTTTTATGCAACCGGGTGAGTTTGAATTTGCTACGAGCAAAAAAGAATTGATGGAATTAAACGGCGGCCAGTGGGATGTATTACTCCCTGGTGAGACGAAATGGCAAACGATGTCAGCAGGGGAGTCTTTTAACGTTGATGCTAACGTTACCTTCCAAGTAAAAGTGACTGACTTTGCTGATTACTGTTGTTCGTATACTTAACATACAAATTAAGTGACACGCTGAAAGCCCGCCATGCGCGGGCTTTTGCATATTTAATGTGACTAAATTGATCTACATCAGCTGTAATAACAAATAAATTTCATATTTATGCTTTTCTGCCTTGTGTTAATCTAAATAGCCCCCAATACTAGTTATGAGGTAACATAAAAAAGGATACCCTATGAAAATTAATCTTTCTGGTCACCATGTTGACGTTACTGACTCTATTAGAGAGCACATCAACGAAAAATTTTCAAAAATTGCGAGTCATTTTCCATCTCTGATCGCACTAGATATCATTCTTTCAAAAGAGCATCATAAGCTCCAAGCAGAAATCAGTACCATATACGAAGGCGCGCGTTTATCCGTTAAAGGTGAGAACGAGGTTCTTTATCCAGCTATTGCAAACGCGGCTAAAAAACTCGATGCAGCACTAAAGCATCGTAAAGGCCAAATTAAAGCCAATTTACATGAAAAACCGGTGAGCACTACACCTGAAATTGCTCATGAAATTATTCAAGAAATGGACCTACGTTAAATAATAAAGACGCTAGATCCTAGGCAACTAGGATCTAGCGATTTACATCTAAAGGACTAGTCCTCTAAACCTCCGCTCTACTCTTTATTTCTTAATTAAAACGCTGTAACTTGCTTATTATTAACCATAAGTAATAAGTACACAGATGCAGTCAGCAGTATCAATTTGGCAAACTCGTTTAAACGCACTAGGTCCCGGTATTTTAATGGCGACTGCTGCAATTGGTGGCTCACATTTAGTGGCATCAACGCAAGCAGGGGCTATTTTTGGCTGGCAGCTATTTTGGTTAATCCTCGTTGTTAACGTGCTTAAGTATCCGTTTTTCCGCTTTGGTATCGAGTACACGCTAGCCACAAAAAAAAGCTTAGTTGAAGGCTATCAAAGTAAAGGCCCGTGGTTTTTTTATAGTTTTATTGGCTTAAATATTATTGCTGCGGTGGTCAATACTGCCGGTGTGCTGCTATTAACGGCCAGTTTATTACACTACGCTTTACCCATTGCTATTTCAGTGACTTTACTGTGTTGGTTGATCCTCGCCGTTTGCTTAGTCATTTTATTACTCGGGCACTTTAAAGCACTCGATAACGTCGCAAAGGCTATTATGGGGCTACTTACATTAGCAACAGTCATTGCCCTAGCTATTGCATTTAGTAACGGCCCAATGGCACCTGCTGATTACGTTGGCCCATCTCCCTATGAACTTGCTATGCTGGGTTTTATGGTGGCATTGATGGGTTGGATGCCTGCACCGATTGAAATCTCAGCATTAAGCTCATTGTGGCTTAAAGAAAAACAAAGCCAACAAACGGTAACTAGAGCGCAGGGGTTATTTGATTTTAATTTAGGTTATTGGTTAACCGCAGGGCTGGCATTAGTATTCTTTTCACTTGGTGTGCTAGTGCAATACGGGCAAAGCGCGAATATAGAGCTCGGCGGCGTGGCATTTGCTAAACAGCTTATTGATATGTATGCCCTTACCATAGGTGAATGGGCACGACCATTAGTTTCAATTATCGCGTTTTTGTGTATGTTTGGCACAACTTTAACCGTGCTTGATGGCTACGCCCGCACATTAAACGAATCACACAAGTTATTAGGTTTTAAACAAAGTAAGCACAGCTTAAATATCTGGTTGATAGTACAGTCTTTGGCGGGGATGGCGGTGATCTTATTCTTTAAATCAGCCCTTGGCCCTATGCTTACTTTTGCTATGACGCTAGCATTTTTGACCACGCCGATTTTTGCATGGCTGAACTTCAGCTTAGTTCGCTCAGTGCCAAGTATTCAGCATTCCAAACTAATACAAAGCTTGAGCTGGTTAGGACTGATTTATTTAGTTGGCTTTGCGTTGGTATTTTTGGTTTGGAAGCTTGGTTAACAGCAAAGTAGTTAATTGGAGTTTGCGCGGGGTAAATCCGCGCCTACGTATTGGTAGCAGCGAGTTTACCTCACCACGGGCTGCGAGCTTCGAATACTAGCACCTAGCCACTACCTAAAACCTAGCTCCTATTTTTCAATTACTTCAGGCTTACTTGAAAAAATCATCGTCGTTTTTAGCAAGCATAGCTTCAATATCTTCAATCATATCTTGGCTTAAATCATCTGCAGAGGTAATTGGTGCAGAGATTTTATTGTTTTCAAACGACCATTCGCCTAAATCAATTAACTGACAGCGTTTTGAACAAAAAGGGCGGTGCGGACTTTTTTCTGACCATTCGACTTGGGTTTTACACGTTGGGCAGCTTACAACTGTTGGCATAACATCTTCTCATACATATTGTTTACGATTTATAACTCTAAAACCTAGAACCCTAGGTTTTAGGAGCTTAAAAACTAGTTACTCGGTTTATCTCGGCTAATGAAGTCATACCGGCGGCAGCTTTTCTGAGGCCTGATAAACGCAAGTTATTAAAGCCTGACTTTAACGATACTTCAGCAATTTCTAGTGAATTACCGCCACGCATAATGATTTGCGCTATTTCTGGAGTAATCTGCATTACTTCATAAATACCCACACGACCTTTGTAGCCATCAGTGCAACTATCGCAGCCTTTGGGAGCAAATAAAGTGAGTTCAGTTATTTGTTCAGGGCTAAAACCTTGGCGTTGTAACTCTTCGTCCGGTAAGCTTTCTGGTGCTTTACATTTAGGGCATAAACGTCGAGCTAAGCGCTGTGCGATAATTAAGCTAATCGAGCTGGCAACGTTATAAGCAGGTACACCCATATTAAGTAAACGGGTTAGGGTTTCAGGAGCAGAGTTAGTATGTAAGGTCGATAATACCAAGTGACCAGTTTGCGCCGCTTTGATAGAAATTTCAGCGGTTTCAAGATCACGGATCTCACCGACCATCACCACATCAGGATCTTGACGTAAAAACGCTTTTAGCGCATTAGCAAAGGTCATCTCTGCGCGCGGGTTAATTTGTACTTGGTTGATACCTTCAAGGTTAATTTCAACCGGATCTTCTGCAGTGCTAATATTACGCTCTGGTTGGTTAAGAATATTCAAACCAGTGTAAAGCGATACTGTTTTACCCGAGCCGGTAGGGCCGGTAACTAAAATCATGCCTTGCGGTTGTTGCAGCGCATCCATATAGAGCTTTTTCTGCTCAGGTTCGTAACCCAGTACATCAATGCCAAGCATGGCACTGGATGAATCAAGGATACGCATTACTATTTTTTCGCCCCACAAAGTCGGCAGCGTACTTACCCGGAAATCGATACTTTTACGTTCGGTGATTTTAAGTTTGATACGGCCATCTTGTGGTTTACGTTTTTCGGCAATATCTAAGCGTGCCATTACTTTTATCCGCGCTGATAAACGCGTAGCTAAGCTGTTCGGCGGGCTGGCCATTTCATGTAAAATGCCATCGATACGAAAACGCACGCGGTATTTATGTTCGTAAGGTTCAAAGTGTAAATCCGAGGCGCCTTTTTTAATTGCATCCATCAAAATTTTATTGATGTAGACGATAATTGGGGCATCGTCTTTTTCGTCTTCGCCGTTGTTTTGTATTTCGCGAGGGCTTTCGGTATCTAACTCACTAAATTCTTTAAATTCTTCATCGCTTAAATGCAAACTACCAGAGGCATCAAGCAATTGCTCTATTTTGGCTTCAAGCTGGCGATAATCAACAACGACCACCTCACAGGCAAGCCCTGTACTGAATTCAAAGTTTTCAAAAGCACCATAATCAGTCGGATCCGACGCGGCAATGTAGAGTTTACGGCCTTTTTTAATTAAAGGCAGAATATGATGATCTTTGATCAGTTTTTCTTTAACAAGCTCTTTGGGGATCAGCTCGACGTCAAACTCACGTATATCAAAATAAGGCACTCGGAATAAGTCGATGCATTGCTCGGCAAGTTCATGACCATCAATACCGCTGCATTTTGCGATCAACTCTGCAGTTGAGCCATACTCACGTTGTTTGAGTTTGACTGTTTCTGCGTCAATACGGCCAAGCGTAATAAACTTTCTAAGTAATGGTGAATTAATATTCATTGCGCACCTTGGTTAGATCCTTTCATAGCCAGCAATTTATCAGAAAAAAGAATGGTATAACATCAGTCTTGTCGATTTAAGGTAATTTGACAACAAAAAGCTAAAAAGTTTTTGTTTATCACAACCGTTATCATCTTTATGAGTTAGCTTTAGCCGTTAGTTGTAAGTAGTTTTGATGAAGTTGCATTATATCCTGCTCAACTAAATGCAATGGGCGGTTGTTATCAATCACATCGTCAGCTCGGTGGCGTTTATCCTCGCGTGACATTTGTGCGGCGATAATACTGCGTGCTTGCTGCTCAGAGGTGTTATCGCGGGCGATAGTACGCTTGAGTTGTATTTCTACAGGAACGTCAATCACTAAAGTGCGATCACAATATTGCTCAAGACCATTTTCAAATAACAGTGGTGCGACGAGTACCACATATGCGCTGTTTGCAGAGTGTAAATCAGTAAGAGTTTTTTCACGGATCAGTGGATGCAGTAAATTATTAAGCCAAGTTTTTTGCGCTGTATCAGCAAAAATAATCTCACGTAATTGCGCCCGGTTTAAACTGCCGTCGGGGTTTAGCACTTGGGCACCAAAATGCTCACTAATGGCAGCTAAACCAGGGCTATGCGGTTTGACTACGTGGCGTGCAATAATATCAGCATCAACTACGGTAATAGCGAGTTTTTCAAACATGGCACTAACGGCGCTTTTTCCGCAACCAATACCGCCGGTTAAGCCCAGCACCCAATTTTTCATCGGTTTATGAGTGGATGCATTCATATTAATAACCTAACAAATTAAAATAAAATACTTGGATTTGTGTGCCCCATAACAAAGTAACCCAACCTGCAATGGCTAAATAAGGCCCAAATGGAATTGGCGTGGCTTTATCTTTGCCTTGAATACTCAATAACGCGATACCAATAATAGCGCCCACTACACTCGATAATAAAACAATGGTGAGTAATGATTGCCAGCCAAGCAATGCGCCAAATACCGCCAGTAATTTAAAATCACCATAGCCCATGCCTTCTTTACCGGTGATCAGTTTAAATAGCCAAAATACGCTCCAGAGGCTTAAGTAACCACATGCTGCACCAATAATGGCATCTGTTGGGGAGATAGTGATGCCCATTACCGCAGCAATTAATGCTAACCAGACTAAAGGTAAGGTGAGTTGGTCAGGCAGTAGCATATGATCAATGTCAATAAAGGTCAGGGCGACGAGCACCCAAGTAATTAAAATATACAGTAGTGCCTGCTCAGTCGCGCCAAAGGTGTAGGCCACTATTAAGCTTAAAACCGCAGTAAGCATTTCAACAATTGGGTAACGTACTGAAATTGGGTTACTGCAACTGGCGCAGCGACCTTTTAACAATAACCAGCTAATAACAGGAATGTTTTGCCAAGGCTTAATTGCCGTTTTGCATTTTGGGCAGGTCGAGTTGGGCTTGATCAGATTAAACTCAGTTTCTGTATTATCAGCTTTTGTAGGTTTTAAATCGTCAGCCAGTAAAACACGGCATTCTGTTTGCCATTCACGTTGCATCATTATCGGCAACCGGTAAATAACTACATTCAAAAAACTGCCAATACACAGGCTCACTAAGCCAACAGTGAGTAAATAAAACCATAATTGGTTTTGCATAACAGTGATTATATCGAGAAAGAAATTTTGCATTCGCTAAAACCTAAAATCTAAAAACTACTAAAAGCCCGCACTTACGTGTATGTAGCAGCGAGTTTATCTCGTGACTGTTTATACATTTACACCGATAAACTTATTTTACCACCGAGGGCACAAAGACGCTGCGCGCTACACAGAGAAACCAAAGTAAAAAATCACTTATTTTTTCTCTGTGTTCTCGGTGGTGAATTAATCACTGACAGAACTTGAATCTATTGCGTAGGGTAAACCCGCGCCTACGCATTGTTAGCTGCGAGTTTACCTCGCGACTGTTTATACATTTACACCGATAAACCTATTTTACCACCGAGGGCACAAAGGCGCTGCGCGCTACACAGAGAAACCAAAGTAAAAAATCACTTATTTCTTCTCTGTGAACTCGGTGGTGAATTAATCACTGACAGAACTTTAATCTAATTGCGCGGGGTAAACCCGCACCTACGCATTGGTAGCAGCGAGTTTACCTCGCGACTGTTTATACATTTACACCGATAAACCTATTTTACCATAGAGGGCACAAAGGCGCTGCGCGCTACACAGAGAAACCAAAGTAAAAAATCACTTATTTTTTCTCTGTGTTCTCGGTGGTGAATTAATCACTGACAGAACTTGAATCTATTGCGCGGGGTAACCCCGCGCCTACGTATTGGTAGCAGCGAATTTATCTCGCGACTGTTTATACATTTACACAAACAAACTTATTTTACCACCGAGGGCAGGAGACGCTGCGCGCTATACAGAGAAACCAAAGTAAAAAATCACTTATTTCTTCTCTGTGTTCTCAGTGGTGAATTAATCACTGAAAGAACTTGAATCTATTCGCGGGGTAAACCCGCGCCTACGCATTGGTAGCAGCGAGTTTACCTCGCGACAATGAGATTATTTTCGCGGTGGCAAGCCACTCGCCTACAAGTAATGTCCACAATCAAAAACCTTTCTGCACAAAGAGTAGTGAATGAGAGAAAATGAGAAAAGCGCCACTGGCTTCGAATACACCCTAGCCACTTCCTAGAACCTATTTTTACAATTACTTCTTTAAAGCGCAGCGTTTCTTAATCTCTGTGGTGAATAAATCACTTAAATAAAAAAGATGTTTCATTGCTTAATATAAATTAGGAACATTTTTGCTTACAGCTTACAGCTTACAGCTTACAGCTTACAGCT
>NZ_JACJDT010000061.1:0-21015 GCF_014163675.1 Pseudoalteromonas sp. SR44-5 | reverse complement strand
CAAGCTTAACGCCTACGGGTGTTAAAGTTTATCTCGGTGTTAAATCACTTGTAGGCGAGTGACTTGCCACTGCGTTTTAAATGTGGCTCGGAGTTTGTGCGTCAGCAAGCTCAACGCCTACGGGTGTTAACGGTAATCTCAGTGTTTAATTACTCACTTGTAGGCGAGTGGCTTGCCACCGCGATATTCAATATTGTTTCGGTGTTTTTGCGTCAGCAAGCTTAACGCCTACGGGTGTTAACGTTTATCTCGGTGTTAAATCACTTGTAGGCGAGTGACTTGCCACTGCGTTTTAAATGTGGCTCGGAGTTTGTGCGTCAGCAAGCTCAACGCCTACGGGTTTTAACGTTTATCTCGGTGTTAAATCACTTGTAGGCGAGTGGCTTGCCACCGCGTTTTAAATGTGGCTCGGAGTTTGTGCGTCAGCAAGCTTAACGCCTACGGGTGTTAAAGTTTATCTCGGTGTTAAATCACTTGTAGGCGAGTGACTTGCCACTGCGTTTTAAATGTGGCTCGGAGTTTGTGCGTCAGCAAGCTCAACGCCTACGGGTGTTAACGGTAATCTCAGTGTTTAATTACTCACTTGTAGGCGAGTGGCTTGCCACCGCGATATTCAATATTGTTTCGGTGTTTTTGCGTCAGCAAGCTTAACGCCTACGGGTGTTAACGTTTATCTCGGTGTTAAATCACTTGTAGGCGAGTGACTTGCCACTGCGTTTTAAATGTGGCTCGGAGTTTGTGCGTCAGCAAGCTCAACGCCTACGGGTTTTAACGTTTATCTCGGTGTTAAATCACTTGTAGGCGAGTGGCTTGCCACCGCGTTTTAAATGTGGCTCGGAGTTTGTGCGTCAGCAAGCTCAACGCCTACGGGTGTTAAAGTTTTGGGTTTATCGTAGGCGGTGCTTTATGCCGCGCGGTTGATAACATTCATGGCTAAAGCCATTGCCTAAGTTGGCGGATGAGGTTGATGTAACGCTAAGAGATGCGCGAGATAAACTCGCGCCTACGATGGGTTTAACCTTTAACTAATTTTTAACTACACCAACAACCATGTGGCGGTGCCTAGGAAGGCGAAGATCCCTACAATATCGGTTACGGTTGTCAGTACTACGCTGCCAGCTAATGCAGGGTCAATTTTCATTTTTTTCAATAGCAGCGGAATACTGGCACCGGCGATACCTGCGGCTACTAAGTTCATAAACATGGCAAAGGCGAGTACGCCGCCAAGCTTAAAGTCCCATTGCCAAATAGCAACAACACCGGCAATTAAAATGGACCAAACAATCCCGTTTATTGCGCCGATTGCAAGCTCTTTGATCAGTAAAAAGCGTTGGTTAGTTTGGTTGATATGACCCACTGCAATACCACGTATTACGAGGGTTAATGTTTGGCTGCCCGCAACACCACCCATGGATGGCACTATACCGTTGAGTACCGCTAGAATAGGTAAAATTGCTAAGGTGTTTTCAAAGAAGCTTGCCACAATCGCAGCAAGTAGCGCGGTTAATAAGTTAACGCCAAGCCAAATTGAGCGCTTTTTCGAACTTTTTAACACTGGGGCAAAGGTATCTTCTTCATCATCAAGACCGGCTAGGCTTAATAAGCTATGCTCGGCGTCTTCACGGATAACGTCAACGATATCATCGATGGTGATACGGCCAAGTAGATGGTCATTATCATCAACCACTGGGGCTGATATCCAGTTATGACGTTCAAACAGTTGTGCTACATCGGTTTCATCCATCGAAATGAGGATAGATTCACAATCTTCATCCATTAAGTCGCGAATGATTTTATCTGGCGAGTTAGTCAACAAGGTCGTTAACGACATGGCACCTATAAAGCAGTTATGTTTATCAACAACATAAAGATCATCGGTACCTTCTGGTAGCTCACCACGTAAACGTAAGTAGCGCAGTACTACGTCGATAGTGACATCTGGACGGATGGTCACTGTATCAGTGTTCATTAGCGCGCCAGCAGAGCGCTCTTGATAAGAGAGTGCTTGAGTTGCACGTTCTCGATCTTGGCTGTCCATGGCACTAACAACGTCTTTGTAGACGGTATCAGGTAGGCTACGTAGTACTTCCCCTAGATCATCGTGGCTCATGTCCTCAGTTGCCGCAGCGATGTGCTTCGGCTCCATTTGGGCAATGATCCCTAAACGAACATCTTCTGAGAGTTCTTCGAGTACGTCACCTTGTACATCTGGATCAACCAGTTGCCATAGCAAGGTACGAATTTTATGTGGGGATGACTCGAGTAACAATGCGGTGTCACACGGAGCTGTTTTTGCCAACATACGCCTTACTTGAACAAATTGACCACTGTTAAGTGACTTGGTCACTTGTTTTAGTTGTTGTAGTGGGTAATCTTGTTCAAAAGCTTCTGGCATTGGCGTCCTTAAAAATTAATACGCTTGATAGGTAGGGTAACAGTTGTCGGTAATTAACGCGCTTGGTCTGTTTAATTAACGACTTTATTTAGTTTAACGCAATTTAGTGGTACTGACTACGAGCTATTCTTGTTCGTTAAAGCGTTGTGCGATCAACTCGCCAATTGCTGCAAGAGCAGGTTCAGCGTCCGGGCCTTCACATACAACTTTAACTTCTTTGCCTTGGCTACTTTCTAATAGCATTAAGCCGAGTACGCTATCGCCTGCGGCTTGTTTGTCATCTTGATGAAGTGTGATGCTGGCATCAAACTGCACAGCTAATTGCGCTAATACGCTGGCTGCGCGAGCATGTAAACCGAGTTTGTTTTTTATTAAAAATGTATCTTCTAAACGCATCAACATTCCTTACTGTAAACGTGAGTTGTTATTCTTGTTCACGATGGCGAATTTTCACATTGCTGTGGCTCATCGAGAAGCTTTCACCTATAGTTTGCGCTAGATAAACTGAGCGATGTTGACCACCGGTGCAACCAATAGCAATTGTTAAGTAACTGCGGTTATTACGCTCCAAATGCGGTAACCAAGTTTGTACAAAGGTTTGGATCTGCCAAGTGAATTTTTGTACGATACTATGGCTGGCTAAATAATCTTTTACTGGCTGATCAAGGCCTGTAAGTGGCTTAAGCTCAGGCTCCCAATGTGGGTTTGGTAAAAAGCGTGCATCAAAAACATAATCAGCTTCTTTTGGGATACCATATTTAAAACCAAATGATTCAAAGGTAATGATTAGTTTTTTATCTTTTTTCCCTAAAATCTTTTCACGGATTGACTCTGCAAGCTGGTGGACACTCAGATCAGTGGTATCAAGTATAAAGTCAGCGCGAGTAGTTAATACATCAAGTAATACTTTTTCTTGCTTGATAGCTAAATCCAGTGGCAAAGAGTCCAAAGATAATGGGTGTAAGCGGCGAGTTTCAGAAAAACGTTTGATCAGGGTTTGATCATCACTGTCTAAATAAAATAGCGTCGGATTTGCAAAACCAGGCAAGTATTCAAGAATATCGTTAAATTCTTCCTGCTCTTTCGGTAAATTACGGACATCAATACTGACGGCAATTTTGTCATAATTATCAGAGACACTGCGCACTAATGAAGGTAATAAGTTTACCGGAATATTATCTACACAATAATAGCCAAGATCTTCTACTACACGCAGAGCAACAGATTTACCTGAGCCAGAACGCCCACTGATGATGATTAACTCCATGTAAATTCTCCTTCATTTGGCTACGATTGCGCAGCAATTACGTGATACAAATCTTGGTCTGTTTTTGCGCTACGTAGTTGTTTACAAAAATCTTTGTCGTTGAGTTTATCAGCAATTGTGGCTAACGTCTTCAAATGAAGTTGGCTATCACCATCTGGCACGATGAGAGCTACAAATATATCAACTGGGCGATTATCTATCGCATCAAAATCAATCGGTGATTCACTCACTATAATTATTGCTAGCGGGTTTTCAACACCACTCATACGGCCATGAGGAATAGCAATACCACGACCAATACCCGTACTACCTAGTTTTTCTCTCGACAGTAGTGCGTTGAGGATTTCTTGTTGTGATAGCTGAGGAAGTTGTTCATGAGCCAATTGGCTGATAAATTCAATGATCCGTTTTTTGCTATTAAAAAGGACCGCAGCTTTACTGCAGTCCTGGCAAATAAGTGAGCTTAATTTCATAGTGTTAGTGTCGAGCGTGCTTCTCTTTGTGTTTAATTACCTGACGGTCAAGTTTGTCGATTAGTCCGTCAATGGCTGCATACATGTCTTGGTGCTCAGTTGAGGCAAATAATTCAGCGCCACTGACATGTAATGTGGCTTCTGCTTTTTGGCTTAGCTTTTCTACATCAAGAATGACATGGACATTATTGATATGATCAAAATGCCTTTCAAGCTTGGCAAACTTATTGTTTACATAGTCTCTTAATGAATCAGTAATTTCTACATGACGACCAGTTAAATTTAGTTGCATAAGCATTTTCCTCTTGTGATTTTACGCCTTAAATCAAACTTTTACGTTGATTTGACGGTGGAATAGCCAGTGACTCGCGGTATTTTGCAATAGTCCGTCTAGCTACTTTGATACCTTGCTCTGCCAATATATCTGCAATTTTACTATCACTCAATGGTTTCGCTGAGTTTTCTGCACTGATCAATTTTCTGATCAATGCTCGAATGGCTGTCGATGAGCATTCGCCGCCGTTCTCAGTACTTACATGGCTCGAGAAAAAATATTTTAACTCAAATATACCACGAGGGGTATGCATGTATTTTTGGGTGGTTACACGAGAAATTGTTGATTCGTGCATCTCAACCATTTCGGCAACGTCGTTTAGTACCATAGGGCGCATGGCCTCAGGGCCATGCTCAAAGAATCCTTGCTGCTGTTTAACAATGCAGTTGGTTACTTTGAGTAACGTCTCGTTACGACTTTCTAGGCTTTTAATAAACCATTTAGCTTCTTGCAAATGCGAGCGTATAAATTGGCTGTCAGTGCTTGATTTTACAGAGCGTGACATCGCCGCATATTGGCTGTTCACTCTAATTTTTGGCATGCTGTCTGGATTGAGTTCAACCACCCAGCGACCTTTAATTTTTTTCACCGAAACGTCAGGAATAACATACTCTGATTCTTCGCGTACTATGGTATCCGCAGGCTTTGGGTTAAGGCTGTGGATCAGTGTCATTACTTCTTTTAGTTCATCTTCTTTAAGCTTAGTCTTTTTCATCAAAGTGCGATAGTCACGACTAGCTAATAAATCGATATGATCAGTTAAAATCATTTTTGTCTCGCTAATCCAAGGAGTTGCAGGATCAAATTGATTTAATTGAATACATAAACATTCTTGTAGGCTGCGCGCAGCAATACCAACAGGGTCAAACAACTGAATGCGTTTTAACACTGCTTGCACTTCGTCGAGTTCGATTTCTTCTTCGTTATTACCTTGATTTAAGCTTTCTGCGATGTCTTCGCAGCTCAAGGTTAAAATACCTGAATCGTCAACGGCTTCAACAATCGCAATGGCAATGGCTTCATCGGTTGGACTAAAAGGTGTGAGTTGTAATTGCCACATTAGATATTCGTGCAAGGTTTCAGTTGAGGCACCTTGATAAATTGACTCATCTTCAGGCATTGGCCCAGATGACGTATTTGGCGCAGCACTCATGTATTCGTCCCAGGTGACGTCCATAGCCATTTCGTCACTTAAGGTCTCTTTACTTAATGCTTCGCTACTTTCTTGTTCATATTCGCTTGGCTTGTCGTCTGCTGATGCGCTAACGGTTAAGTCATCGTTATCTTGTTTTTGTTCGTTTTTACCAGCCGTGTCGTCTGAATATTCATGTTCTTCTAGCTCTAACAATGGATTGCTGTCGAGCGCTTCTTGAATTTCTTGCTGGAGATCCAATGTACTGAGTTGCAATAAGCGAATTGCTTGTTGCAGCTGTGGTGTCATTGTAAGTTGCTGGCCCATGCGCAGCTGGAGTGATTGCCTCATGTATCTCTAACAATCCTTTTATTGTTATCATCGTTAAGTCTAGCAGATACTTAGCCGAGCGTGGCTTTATAGCCTAAATTGCTCGCCCAGGTAAACATCGCGGACTGTTTGGTCGGCGAGTACATGCTCAGGGGTACCTGATGCAATTAACTCCCCATGAGAAACTATGTAGGCTTTTTCACAAACATCAAGGGTTTCTCGTACATTGTGGTCGGTAATAAGCACGCCAATACCACGGTTTTTAAGGTGTTCAATAATCTTCTTTATATCTAACACTGAAATAGGATCAACGCCAGCAAAAGGCTCATCAAGTAAGATAAATTTTGGGTTTGCGGCTAAAGCGCGTGCAATTTCAACTCGACGACGTTCACCGCCAGATAATGCCATACCTTGGCTGTCGCGGATATGTTGAATGCTAAACTCATCAAGTAAGCTGTCGAGCGCTTCTTCTCTGGCTTGTTTATTCAGCTCTTTACGAGTTTCTAAAATAGCCATCAGGTTTTGATAAACAGTTAATTTACGGAAGATGGATGATTCTTGTGGCAGGTAGCCAATCCCTAACCGTGCGCGACTGTGCATTGGCAGTAAGGTGATGTCATTATCATCAATACTGATTTTACCTTTGTCGCTTGGAACTAAACCCACAATCATATAAAAGGTGGTGGTTTTACCAGCGCCATTAGGACCCAATAAGCCAACAATGCTGCCTGCGCTAACTTCTAAACCCACGCTTTTTACAACTTGGCGACCTTTATAGCTTTTTGCTAGAAATTCAGCTTTTAATGTACTCATGGCTGCCCTTTAGATTTGTCTTTTTTACTGTCTACTGGTACCAAAATGGTGTGCACACGATCGCTTGAGCTTGCGCCTTTTTCAGCACTGATCAGTTGCTGGTCCATATCATAGGTAATGCTTTTGGCATTGATTTTTTGACCTGCCTGAGTGACTTGTGCATTGCCAACCAAGGTTAAATAGCGCTTAGCGACATCGTAACGGACTTCATCAGCACTGGCACTCATTACTGTGCCATCAGTTTGTTTTTCTTCAAAGTAAGCCGGACTGCCAGTTGCGACAAGTAGTTGTTTGTTATCGCCTAAATCTTCGCGCTTATGGACTTCAAGTCGATCCGCTTTGATACGGCGGTTACCATGAATGATTTCAACATTTTTTTCAAAAATACCGATATTGTCTTTCAGTTGGGCAAGCTGCGTGTCAGCACTGATAGAGACTTGATCTGCAGGTGGTGTCGTATTTTCAGCAAAGCTTGCAAAAGCAATGAATAAGCTTGGTATAACAAGCAAGTGAGCAAATTTATTGGTCATAATATATGGTTCGCGTATGGTTAATTAGTTCTACCACTTCGGCTTTTAAGTCGGCATGGAGACCGCGCCCAGTGATTTTTAAATTTGGTCCGATTAATTCAACTGGTTGTTCTGAACTCATGGTTTGTAGTTCAATATCAACCTGAATATTATCTGCGTTTATATGTTCAATCATGGCATTATTGGTCAGGTTTTTAGCAACCACATTACCTTCTAAAATTAATTGATGATTTTCATATAAGGTGGCTTCATCGGCATTAATTTGCCACGTCTGCTGTTGATTATAGAGTGTAAAAATAGGTTGTTCAAAGTAAGTGAACCCTAACTGTTGGTAGAGTTCCATTTTTGCAGCTGTTACTTTGTGGCTAATTTTACCTTGTTCATCAAATGCGGTTTGTTTTAATGCCACCGCAGTATAATCAGGTTTTGCTATTATATCTTCTTGGTGTTGTTTTATGGCGGTACTTTGATAAAAATACGGATACCACAGCCATACCATGCAGCCGACAAATAATACGCATAATATTAAACGCGCACTATTCATGAGCTCGTGCCTTCGCTGGTTAATGATTTACCATTTTCGAGCATTAATAAATCAGTGAGTTCACGCACCGCCCCAAAGCCACCAGGTAGCATGGTTGTATAATGTGAAATGCGTTTGATTAGTGGATGCGCATCATTTACTGCCACCGCAAAACCAACCAATTCCATTACCGGCAAGTCAGGTCCGTCATCGCCTATGTAAGCGATTTGTTCATCGCTTAACTGCAATTTATCCTTGAGCTGTTGATAAGCTTGCAACTTGTTTTCTTGGCCTTGGTAAATATGCGGTACTGTCAGGCTAGTCATCCGTTGCTGAACTATCTGTGAATGACGACCGGTGATCACGGCAACTTCAAAACCGCTATTGATCAGTGCTTTGATACCAAAGCCATCTTTAGTATTAAACGCTTTGAGTTCTTCACCTTGGTTACCAAGATAAATACGACCATCTGAAAACACCCCATCGATATCACAGATCAGGAGTTTGATTTTTTGTGCTCGCTCGCGAGCATCATCTGAAAGTGGCTGATATAAGTCAGCAAACTGCATTATAAAACTCCTGCTTTGAGCAAATCTTGCATATTAAGAGCACCAATAGGGTGGTGTTTATCATCAACTACAATTAAGCCATTGATACGCTTATTCTCCATGATATTGAGTGCCTCGGCGGCAAGCATATCAGCAGTTGCAGTAGTGCAAGAGCGGGTCATGACAGTGCTTATCAAAGTACTGTGAATATCTATTCGTTGCTCTAAAATTCGCCGTAAATCACCATCAGTAAAAAGCCCTGCAAGTTGCCCTGTGTCATCAACAATAGCTGTCATACCTAAGCCTTTTGCCGACATTTCGATTAATGCATCTTTGATACATTGCTTATCATTGATCATAGGCGTTGCTGGGCCACTGTGCATAATATCTTTTAAACACAATAGTAAACGTTTACCTAAGCTACCACCAGGATGCGATAGCGCAAAGTCATCGGCGGTAAAGCCACGGGTTTCTAGCAGAGCAACGGCTATTGCATCACCCATCGCAAGTGTTGCAGTCGTGCTTGCAGTCGGAGCGAGTCCTAATGGGCAGGCCTCTTGACTTACTTTGATGCATACATGAGCATCAGCCCAATTTGCCATTGATGATTCAGGGTTACCTGTCATGGCGATCATTTTTGCGCCAATACGTTTAATAACCGGAATAATATTCAGTACTTCGCTGGTTTCGCCTGAGTTTGAAATAAGCATAACCACGTCATCACGAGTGATCATCCCTAAATCACCATGACTTGCTTCACCCGGATGGACAAAAAACGCAGGCGTGCCAGTGCTTGCCAGTGTTGCAGCAATTTTATTACCAATATGCCCTGATTTCCCCATACCGACTACTATGATCCTACCGTGACATTGATACATCAATTGGCAAGCTTGATTAAAGTTTTCGTCTAGATATTGGGTTATATCAAGCAGTGCTTGGCGCTCTATTTCTAGCACCCGCTTACCTTGTTCAATAAAATTTAACTGCGTCATTGTGTTATCCATTTTGTGGCTAGCATTAAGCAACTTGGCTGAAAATATAACCTTGATAGATTAAAAACGCGACCAATAACAGGCCACCTTCAACTCTATTAATGCGTCTTGTGCCCCTAAAACTCAAGGACATAGCAATAAGGGCTATGGTGGCACCAATCATTATTAAGGCATCACGGTTTGCAGCTGAAGGATCAATAATTGAAGGGTTGATAATCCCAGCCAGTGGCAACACAGCTAAAATGTTAAATATATTTGAGCCAACAATATTACCCAGTGCTAAATCATCTTCGTTTTTTAATACCCCAGCAATACAGGCTGCCAGCTCAGGCAAACTGGTGCCAATAGCAATAATGGTTAACCCTATTACTAAATCACTTAGGCCAAAGTATTTGGCTATATCAACTGCTGAGCCAACTAAAAAATGTGAGCTGACAGGCAGTAATATCATACCAATAATTAACCAAAATAAAGCCGATTTGGTGGGCACGTTATCTGGTACGTCTTCACAGGCTTCACTTACAAATGGGTCATCAGCTTGGTTTTTAGCGCGAATAGAAATAATAACTAAGCCCGCAATAAAGACCACAAAGCCAATGATTAATGCAACGCCCTCAGCAAATGAAAAGTAGTTATCAGAAAATACATACCAGGCAGCGATTGACACTAGTAGTACAAGCGGCATTTCGCGTTTTAATGTCATTGATGATACTGAGAGTGGGCGCAATAGCGCGGTAATACCTAAAACAAGTAAAATATTAGTGATATTTGAGCCAACGGCGTTACCCACGGCAGTGTCAGTTTTACCGGCAAGCGCAGCTGATGCTGAGACCATCATTTCAGGGGCTGACGAGCCCATCGCAACAACGGTTAAGCCAACAATAAGAGTAGGAACACCGAAATTTTTTGCCAGTGCCGCAGCACCATAAACAAAGCGATCCGCACTCCAAACTAGAGCTGCAAATCCGAGAATTAAAATGACAAAAGAAGTCACCATTACGTTACGCCAATTATTCAAAATGAGATGACTGCAAATAGTAACAAAAGCCAACCTGAAAGTATAAATAAAAGAATCTGCGTAGCTTGTTAGATTATGGCCTGATTTGGACTGAGAATAATTATTTAAGCGACGGTTAAGCCTACTGCTGTAAGGTTTGCAGCGCTATTACATAGAATATTACAAAATTTTACGATTTGTTTTTTCCATCTTGCTGTAAAAACGCTTAAAATAGGTGAACTAGTGAAAATAGTAATGGAGAGCGACTTGTCGCAACCAATAGTAGAAATCAAGGATGTAAGCTTTTCTAGGGGCAATCGCTGCATATATAAAAATATGAGCTTTAGTGTCCCGAAAGGAAAAATTACGGCAATTATGGGACCAAGCGGAATTGGTAAAACCACCATGTTGCGTTTAATTGGTGGTCAATTAAAACCAGATAGCGGCACTATTTTATTCGAAGGTAATAACATTCCTGCCATGTCGCGCAAAGAGCTTTATGCGGCGCGAACCAAAATGAGTATGTTGTTCCAAAGCGGCGCATTATTTACCGATATGTCAGTATTTGACAATATCGCTTTTCCGCTGCGTGAACACACTCGTCTAAGTGAAGATTTAATTCGCCTTGTGGTGCTAATGAAATTACAAGCTGTTGGCTTGCGTGGCGCACAAGATCTAATGCCTTCTGAGCTGTCAGGTGGTATGGCACGTCGTGCTGCATTAGCGCGCTCAATCGCACTTGATCCTGAATTAATTATGTATGATGAGCCATTTGCAGGCCAAGACCCAATTTCCATGGGGGTATTAGTTAAGTTGATTAAATCGCTTAATCAAGTGCTTGGATTATCATCATTAATCGTAACTCACGATGTAACAGAAGTGATGAGCATTGCCGATCACGTTATCATTATTGCCGATCAAGGCGTTATTGGTAGCGGTACACCGGATGAAATGCGTAATCATGAATCGGCCCTAGTTCAGCAGTTCTTAAAAGGATTATCTGATGGCCCAGTGCCGTTTCATTTTCCTGCTCAACCTTATCAACAAGAATTACTGGGAGGGCGCCGCTGATGTTTGATTTTTTGCAAATGCTAGGTCATAAAACGTTAGGACGATTTGCTGCACTTGGTCGCTCCACTCAGATGTTGATAGGTGCGTTATGGAGTTTGCCTAATTTTAGAAAAGGCACGCCGCTTTTAATACGACAATTATATATGGTCGGCTCGCAGTCACTATTGATTATCATGGTGTCGGGATTATTCATTGGTATGGTATTGGCGTTGCAAGGCTACACCGTACTAGTTGGTTATGGTGCAGAGGACAGCTTAGGTCCATTAGTAGCATTGAGTTTACTCAGAGAGTTAGGCCCTGTTGTTACAGCATTATTGTTTGCCGGGCGAGCTGGTAGTGCATTAACCGCTGAAATAGGTTTAATGAAAGCGACTGAGCAGTTATCAAGTCTTGAAATGATGGCCATTGACCCTCTTAAACGTATTATCGCGCCACGCTTTTGGGCGGGCTTTATCAGTATGCCATTACTGGCGTTAATATTTTCAGCAGTTGCAATTATTGGTGCTCATTTAGTGGGTGTTGATTGGTTGGGTGTAGATACGGGGAGTTTTTGGTCAATCATGCAGTCACAAGTATCGTTTCAGCAAGATATTTTAAATGGCATGATCAAGAGTTTTGTATTTGCCATCGTGGTTACATGGATTGCGCTTTATAAAGGCTACGATTGTATACCGACCTCTGAAGGGATCAGTAAAGCAACAACAGAGACAGTTGTACACTCATCTTTGGCTGTTTTAGGGTTTGATTTTATTTTGACAGCGGTAATGTTTACTAGCTAATAAAGGTATAGATAATGAATTCACGGAAATTAGAAATTTTAGTTGGTTTTTTTGTTGCGCTAGGCATAGCAGCTTTTGCTATGTTGGCGTTAAAAGTTGCCAATGCAGGGATCAGCGGCAACGGCGAAACTTACTTATTGAAAGCCAAGTTTGAAAACATTGGTTCATTAAAAACACGTGCGCCGATTAAAGTAGGTGGTGTAGTGGTTGGTCGAGTTGAGGGTATTTCAATTCACCCACAAGAATTTGTGCCAGTTGTTGATATGACGATTGATGCGCAATATAAATGTCGTTTTTCAGATACCAGCTCAGTTTCAATTTTGACATCAGGCATCCTAGGTGAGCAATATTTAGGGATTAACCCTGTCATTGCCCCAAAATCAGCTGAACAAGCGTGTTTAGGTGTTGCGGTAACAAGTAATGATAAAAACTTAGGGTTAGACGAGTTATTTGGTGTTGAAAGCAAAGCCTTAAATGATGGCGACTATATCACTGACACGAAATCAGCATTGGTGCTTGAAGAGTTAATCGGGCAATTTTTATTCAATCAAGGCGGCGAGTAAGTAATTATGTTTAAGAAATTTTTAATTTTAGTTGCGCTGACTTTCAGTGCCATTAGCGTAGCAAGCGATGCGGTCGATTTAACAGACCCATATAAAATGGTCCGCCAAGTATCTGATAATACTTTTCAACGTATTACTCGTGACCAGCCTTTAATCGAAAAAGATAAAGAGCATCTACGGGTTATCGTCAAAGAAGAGTTGATGCCTTACATTGATTATAAATATGCTGCACTGCGTGTATTAGGAAGTCATGTATCAAAAGTGCGTGCGATTAAAGATCCTGCTGAGCAAAAGCAAGCGGTTGAGGATATCAAACACTTTATTGATGTGTTTCAAGAATACTTAATCGCCACTTATGCTGGCGTGTTTACCCAATACACCAACCAAAAAGTAGAGTTTGGTGCAAGCAAAGAGTTTGCAGGACAAGACCTTGTATTAGTGAAAACCAAAATTGTCGAGCCAGGTAAGCCGGAAATTAAAATTGATTTTAAAGTACGTGAAGATCGCGATGGCGAATGGCGTGCTTATGACATGGTTGCTGAGGGCATTAGTTTATTAGATGCCAAGCAAAGTGAATTTCAAGGCATTTTGCGCCAGCAAGGTATTAACCATGTAAGTGACCTACTTGAACAGAAAAGTAAGTTGCCAGTGCAATTTAGAGGTGACGGCGGTAATGAGTAAAGTAACGGTTACTCAGCTTGACGAACAGCACTATCGAGTCAGTGGTGAATTGACTCGAAATTCAATTTCCGCTGAACGACTTCTGAATAAAAACTCACAAACTAGCCATAAAAACTGGTATTTTGACCTTTCTGAGGTGTCTAGGGTTGACACGGCGGGCTTAGCTTGGTTAATTCACTCTTTCGCAGAATTAAAGCAGCAAGGTGTTCACCTTGAATTGCAAAATATTCCTGAACAACTGCAAAAGTTGATGCAGTTGGGACAGGTTACCAACCTATTTGAGTGAGAGTTATGGAAACAAGCCAAGTCGAAACCTTATTGCGCGACGAATTGCAATTAGCTGAAGTACATGTGAAAGCCAACGGTAGTCATTATGAAGTTATCGCAGTCGGCGATTGTTTTGATGGGTTAAGCCGAGTGAAAAAACAACAGCTGGTATATGGTCCGTTGATGAACACCATTTCTGACGGCACAATCCACGCAGTTTCGATCCGTGCATTTACACCTACTGAGTGGAAGCGCGAACAAAAATTCATTTTACCTCAATAAAAAAGGTTTCCTCATGGATCAATTTGTAATTCAGGGTGGAACCGGACTTGCCGGTGAAGTCACTATCTCTGGCGCTAAAAATGCCGCTTTACCTATTTTGTTTGCAGCATTATTAGCTGACGGTAAAAGTACCTTTAATAATGTTCCTCGCCTGCGTGATATCGGCACTACTGAAGCATTATTAAAAACCCTCGGCGCAGAAATACACTGGCACGGCGAGCAGCTCGTTATTGATGGTGGCAAAGTTGATAAAACATTGGCCCCTTACGAGTTAGTTAAACAAATGCGTGCCTCAGTATTAGCATTAGGTCCATTGGTTGCTCGTTTTGGTCAAGCACAAGTATCGCTTCCTGGTGGTTGTGCAATTGGTGCTCGCCCGGTTGATATTCATATTCAAGGTTTGGAGCGCATGGGCGCTGTTATTAGCGTTGAAAATGGTTATATCAATGCCAAGGTAGATGGGCGTTTAAAAGGTGCTGAAATCTACATGGAAATGGTCAGCGTTGGCGCGACCGAAAATTTATTAATGGCCGCAACCTTAGCTGACGGCAAAACCGTATTAGAAAACGCGGCGCGTGAACCAGAGATTATAGATTTAGCTGCTTGCTTAACAGCAATGGGCGCAAAAATTAGCGGTGCAGGCACTAGCCGTATTGAAATTGAAGGTGTTGAAAAGCTGCATGGTTGTGAGCATCGCATCTTGCCAGATCGGATTGAAACTGGCACATTTTTAGTGGCCGCAGCAATGGCGGGTGGCGAAGTGCTATGTAAGCTTACCGATTTTCATAGTTTAGAGCCTGTGATTGAAAAATTGCGTGCAACTAATGCGTTGATTGAAGTACATAAAGATAGTATTTATCTTGATATGCGTGGCCGTGAGCTCAAAGCCGTTAATATTAAAACCATGCCACACCCAGGTTTCCCTACCGATATGCAAGCGCAGTTTACTGCGTTAAATGTAGTAGCTAATGGCAGCGCGACCATTACCGAAACGATTTTTGAAAACCGTTTTATGCATGTGCCAGAACTACAACGTATGGGTGCTAACATTCGTTTGGAGGGGAATACGGCAATTTGTGGTGACACTAAGAGTTTGAGTGGCGCACAAGTAATGGCAACCGATCTACGTGCATCAGCGAGCCTAATTTTAACGGGGATTGTGGCACAAGGTGAAACGGTTGTTGACCGTATTTACCACGTTGATCGAGGTTATCAACGGATTGAAGATAAACTCAGCGCGTTAGGTGCAAACATCAAACGCCGAAGTAGTTAAATACGAGTTGAAAGGTTCAGGTAACAAGGTTCAAGCGAAAACCTTGTTTACCTTTTACCTTGCAACTAAAATTATAGTTTAGTCTCTAACTCTGCAACCTTCACCATCACTTTTAGTACTTTTCCATTTCGATAAAGTTCAAATTCTATTTCATGGCCCGGCTCTGAATTACCAATTCTGGTTAAGGTTTTTTGTGGGTTAGTGACATCTTCACCGCCAATTTTAATCACAATATCTTGTTCTTTAATACCAGCTTGCCATGCTGGACCTAATGGATCTAGGTTGGTTATACGCAAGCCAGCAATAGGGGTGAACTTATCGCTCACTTCTTTACCGGTACTATCAACGGCAGTACCTGTGAAGCCCAAGTAACCACGCACAACACGACCATGACGGATCAGTTTATCCATTACTTCTTTCGCTAACGAGTACGGTACGGCGAAGAATATGCCTTGGATATCCAGATTCTCTCGGGTTTTAAATTGTGCTGAGGTGATCCCAACCAAGTCGCCATTAGAGTTAACCAGTGCGCCACCTGAGTTGCCGACATTAATTGCCGCATCCATTTGTAGCAGACTATTATAAGGACTATCGGTAATTTTTTGTTTACCCGTGGCACTGATGATCCCTTGGGTGATTGTTTGCCCTAGATTCAGCGGATTACCAATCGCCAGCACCACATCACCCACGCGAGGCGTAAAACGCTCACTAATTGGGATAACTGGCAAGTGCTCAACGTTAATTTTCAACAGTGCTAAGTCGGTGATGGTATCAAAGCCGATGAGCTGAACATCAAAATAACGGCGGCCATCAGTAAGCAGCACCATAATTTGATCAGCATTATTGATCACATGATAGTTGGTAAGAATATAGCCATCACTTGACATGATCACACCGGAGCCAAGTTCTTGCACGGTATTTTGCCGTTTATAACGAGGTTCCTTTGAAATACTCTCAGAAATGATTGTCACAACTGATGGCGCTGCGCGCTGTACTGCATCGGCAAAACTCAAATGGTCAATACTCATAGCACTTGGTAAGGGGACATTAGGTAACAGCGTTGCACGCATATTTGGGCTAAAAAATACTACCAAAAATGCGATACCGAGTCCGGCAAATAGCGGGGGAAGGACAAACTTAAAAAATTTCAGCACAATGTTCTTATTCTTAATGAGCGATCTTCTAATGATGGCACAAAAAAAATAGCAGCGGCAAGTACCACTGCTATTATTTGTGTTATTTACCTAATATTTATTTTATTGGATTAAAACAAATACCGATTCACGACCGCGTTGTACTCCAAGCACAATGTTACCTTTAGTGTTTTCGATGATCTTATTCATGTCACTAATTGTTTCAACACGCTGACGGTTTACTTGCATTACCACGTCGCCTTCTTCAAGGCCTACTCTAGCTGCTGGTGAGCGAGGATCAACAGTTGTCACCTCAACCCCTTTATTTCCATTCTTTTGGGTGTTTTCAAGTGTTGCACCCTGGAAGGCTGGATGTAGTTCATCACCGGCTGCGGTTAGTGCTGATGCGCCATCAAGGGTCACTTTAACGGTTTGCACTTTACCATCACGATAAATGCCTAATTTTACCTTTCTGCCTTCACCTAGCGTGGCAATTTTACTGCGCAGTTCATGGAAGCCGCTGATCTCACTACCATCAATACTAATAATTACGTCACCAGCTTTAATACCCGCTTCACTGGCGGCAGAATCATCCATTACTTGCATAACATAAGCGCCTTGTTTTACATCAAGCTGTTGTGCTTTAGCAAGGCCAGCATCCAGTGGGCGCCCAGAAATACCTAGTGAGCCACGGCGTACTTCACCATGTTCAATAATTTGGTCAACGAGATTTTTCATCATATTGGATGGGATCGCAAAGCCGATACCAACATTGCCACCCGATGCACCTAAAATGGCCGTGTTAATACCAATTAGCTCACCGTTTAAGTTAACTAGCGCACCACCTGAGTTACCTTGGTTAATAGCAGCATCGGTTTGAATAAAATCTTCATAACCTTCAATATTTAAACCACTGCGCCCCATTGCACTAACAATCCCTGAGGTAACGGTATGACTTAAACCAAATGGATTACCAATTGCTACTGCAAAATCACCCACGCGCAGCTGATCTGAATTAGCAAGTTTTACTGCGACTAGATCATCGGCTTCAATTTGCAGTAACGCTATGTCTGATTCTTTATCACTACCGATTTTAGTTGCTTCGTATTCACGACCATCTTCAAGAGTAACCAACATTTTTTCAGCATCTTGAACTACGTGGTTATTGGTAACGACGTAGCCTTCTTTGGCGTCAATAATAACGCCTGAGCCTAAACCACTAAATTCACGCTTTTGGCTACGCGGTTGCGGATTGCCAAAAAAGAAATCAAGCGGATCAGCGCGACGACGGACTTCCTTTGAACCGGAGACTTGGATACTAACAACGCCTGGTGTTATTTGTTCTAGCATCGGCGCTAACGTCGGTAATTGTTGACCATTGACTGCGATAGGCATCTTAGCCATTGATACTGCAGGGGTTAATAATAAACTGGCAGATAACATTGCTGCACTGATTAACGATAATTTCATTTTCATAGTCAGGGTTTACTCCACATCACAGGAAAAAGCACAAACAAAAAAGGCTGCATAAGCAGCCTTTTATCAATTTAGTTCAAAACATTTTAAAGTAGGTTCGCTCTTTAGAATGTTTTGAAATGCATGTAAAACATAAGCTGCTTTATAAACAGACTATGGGGTCAAAAAAAAGTTCATCAAGAAGCTTTAGAAATTTCTGAAACCTTAATTAAACTTTGTCCGGCTCGGCTACTTTTGGTTCGCCGGCGAATAAGCCTGATTCACCTGATACATAATCAGCAGGTTGAGCATGTGCCGATGAACGGTCACTTTGGCGTTCCTTTAGTGAGCGCTGTAGCTGCTCAGTCGTTTCTTTAGAAAAAAATGGTTCGTTAGGATGCTGTTTTTTATCAGCTAGTAGCAGCTTGTTAGTTTCATCAACATGATTTAACAATTGGTCGTAGTTGTCTTTCATTTTGTTGACGAGTCTACCAGTGCTTGCTAAATGATCTGCAACATCTTGACGGTATTGCTCTAATGCATTTTTAGCTTGTTCTGCTTGTTGCTCTAATTCATCTTGCTTAAATTGCTTTTTAGTGACGAAGGCGCCAAGGAAAAATGCAGCTACTGCCACAATAACAATAATGCCGATCCAAGTAACTGTACCCATAATTCTACCCCTTTGGGAATTAATACATAAAAATAAAATAACGCCTAGATTGCGTACTCAAGAATAAATCCTGTTGCTGCTAATATACCCCGAGTTACGATGCGTGTTAACATATTGCGTAAATTAAACCGTGTTTTATTGTAACTATCTATGACTCCTTGGCAAAAGTACCAACAAGATTTACAGCGTGAAGACTTTGTTTACGATGCTGCGCAAGAAAATGCAGTACGTCATCTACAAAGGCTCTTCGATGACTTAACAGCACAAAAGCCCGCAGCTAGAGGCTGGTTCTCTAAACTATTTAATAAAAATAGCACGGCGCCTATAAAAGGTTTGTATTTTTGGGGGGGAGTAGGGCGTGGTAAAACCTATTTGGTTGATACCTTCTATGAGGCGCTGCCGGGAACACGCAAGATGCGCGTGCATTTTCATCGTTTTATGCACCGTGTTCACGAAGAGCTAAAAAAATTAGACAAAACTGCTAATCCCTTAGAAGTTGTGGCTGATATTTTTAAAGCTGAAACCGACATTATCTGCTTTGACGAATTTTTTGTGCAAGACATTACTGATGCCATGCTGCTTGGTGGTTTAATGGAAGCCTTATTTGCGCGCGGCATTGTGTTAGTGGCAACGTCTAACATTATACCTGATGAGTTATATCGAAATGGTTTGCAGCGTGCTCGCTTTTTGCCTGCAATCGCACTTGTTAATGCAAACACTGAGATTGTGAATGTGGATTCTGGCATTGATTACCGATTGCGTACTTTAGAGCAAGCAGAGATATTTCATAGCCCACTAGATGAACAAGCCGATAAAAATCTGTTTGAGTATTTTGATAAGTTATCTCCAGAGCCTGGTAAACTCGATCACCCCATCGAAATTGAAGGGCGAATGATCAAAACCCGTAAGGTCGCTGATTGTATTGTGATGTTTGATTTCTCTCAGTTGTGTGAAACCGCACGTAGCCAAGTCGATTATATGGAAATAAGCCGTTTATATAACACTGTTATTTTATCGAACGTAAAACAGCTTGGCCAAAATAACGATGATGCCGCCAGACGCTTTATTGCGTTAGTCGATGAGTTTTACGAACGCCACGTCACACTTATTATTTCTGCTGAAAAACCGATTACGGAACTCTACACGCAAGGCAATCTTAACTTTGAGTTCAGACGTTGTATTAGTCGATTGCAAGAAATGCAGTCGTTAGAATACTTAGCAAGAGAGCATTTGGTTTAATGTAGCTGTAAGTTATAAGTCGTAAGTTAGACACAAATCAAAACTGTACTTAACTTAACACAAGTACAGTTTTTAATTTTATCGCTTATCGCTTATCGAACAATTTTCTTGTGGAAAAAACAACCGTCGAGTAGCAATGTGGTAAAAGTGCTGGTATACTCCCGCGTCTGCCACGTTGCGTTCTATTGCCTTCATTAGATTAGCCTCTTTTGAATGGCGCAAAAGTCTTAAACTCGAAGGGGTTGGAGCAAACATTTAGAGCGGTAATTAATAATAATTACCTGTGGTTTTAATTGAAAAACATTGGATTTTTATAAATGAAAACGTTTGTTGCTAAACCAGAAACAGTAAAACGTGACTGGTACGTAGTTGACGCTGAAGGTAAAACTTTAGGTCGCATCGCTACTGAAATCGCTCATCGCCTACGCGGTAAGCACAAAGCTGAGTACACTCCACACGTAGATACTGGTGATTACATCATCGTTATCAACGCGGAGAAAGTTACTGTAACTGGTAACAAGTTCAAAGATAAAGTGTACTATGCTCACTCTGGTTTCCCAGGTGGTCTTAAGTCTACTACTTTTGATAAACTTCAAGCTGCAAAGCCTGAAATGATCATCGAGAAGGCTGTTAAGGGCATGTTGCCACGTGGTCCTTTAGGCCGCGCAATGTACCGTAAACTTAAAGTTTACGCAGGTACTGAGCACAACCATGCTGCACAACAGCCTCAGGTTCTAGACATTTAAGGAGCACTAACATGGCAAATCAATACTACGGTACAGGTCGTCGTAAAAGTTCAAGTGCTCGCGTATTCTTACGCCCAGGCACTGGTAACATCGTAATCAACAATCGCTCTTTAGAAGAGTATTTTGGTCGCGAAACAGCACGCATGGTTGTTCGTCAAGCTTTAGGGCTTGTTGATATGACTGAAAAGTTTGATCTTTACATCACCGTTGCTGGTGGTGGTACTACTGGTCAAGCTGGTGCTATCCGTCACGGTATCACTCGTGCACTTATGGAGTTTGACGAGTCACTACGTCCACAACTTCGTAAAGCAGGTTTCGTTACTCGTGATGCACGTAAAGTTGAACGTAAGAAAGTGGGTCTTAAGAAAGCGCGTAAGCGTCCACAGTTCTCAAAACGTTAATATTTACGTTATCAAGAATTTCAAAAACCCAGCTTATGCTGGGTTTTTTGTTTTTGGGGTTATAAAAGTTAGTGAGGGTAAAGTTAGCGAGAGTAAAGTTAGCGAGGGTAAAGTTAGCGAG
>NZ_JACJDT010000060.1:0-22645 GCF_014163675.1 Pseudoalteromonas sp. SR44-5 | reverse complement strand
AACATCATCACATTGAGATAATGCTTTTTCAACCGCTTGAACTTTAAATTCTTGTGTAAATCGACGTCTCATTTTTATCTGCCTCTATTAAAAGTTAGAGACGACAACTATCCTGACACAGGGGGTTACTGATAATCGGTTATTTAAGTATTCTTCGGCTGCTCGATGTGGCAACCATACCCTGTCATTTATTTTTTCTAATAGGCTCAAAAATTCGTTTCTAGTAGCATCTGAGTATCGATATAAATTTAGCAATATATTTGCATCAAATACAAAAACACATGAGTCCCATACTTCCCTTAGGTTTTCTTGGGACTCTTTAAAGTGTCCTGGAAATAGATCTTTCATCGATACTCCTACATTGAACACCATCTTGGTGGTTTATAACACACCAAAACGGCGTATATTACATACCATGATAATTTCACCAATAATTACCTTTGTAAACAAGTAATTAAAACATCTAGAAATTAAGCATGTTATTTTGCCCCAAAACGGCGTTTAATAATGTTATTGGACAAAATTAGATTTCTACTCAAAACACAGGAATAAATTTAACTTTTTCATGGCTGCTTCTCGCTCATAGCTGTCTTTCAGATGAAATATAAACCTATTTTTCAAAACTATGAGATCAGATATCAGCCACTGTAATTTATGCGTCTTCTTCTTTACTGATCAGATCAACCATGCGTTGACTAATCTCGTCATCGCTGAGGTCTTCTTTATGAGTGCCTATTGTCCATACATGGCCAAATGGGTCTTGTAATGTACCGGCCCTATCACCGTAAAATTGGTCATGTACTGGGCGTATTTCTTTACCACCTAAGGCAACCGCATTAGCAAATACGGCATCTACATCTGCAACGTAAAGCATTAAGCTCACAGGCGTTCCGCCAAGCTCATCAGGGCTTTTAAAATGCGCTTCAGGGCACATATCTGAAAGCATAATATGCGAATCACCAATTTTAATTTCTGCGTGAGCAATCCCGCCATCTGGCAGCGGCATTTGCATAATGAGCTGGGCATTAAATACCTTCTCATAATACTCTATTGCTTTTGCTGCGCCGTTAATTATCAAGTAAGGAGTAATTGCATGATACCCCTTTGGTATTGCTGAAACCGTCATTTTACGCTCCAAATATGTGACCTTATTAAATAAAGGTTAGTCGATATCAGCTGAAAGTCAGCTTTACAAAAATGAAAACTAAATACTCTGGTTTAAGTAATAAAGTGGTTCTAGCCCTTTAAAAATAAATATCTCCCCCAAGGTCTATAAACACAGTGAGCAATTTAGCTATTTTTTGAAGGAGTTAATGATGAGCAAAACATTAATCATAGGCGCAAGTGGCCAGATTGGTAAAATAACGACACAGTTACTACTTAATGATCAGCATCAGGTTGTTGCTCTCGTACGTGATAAAAATAAGTTAAGCGATTTAAGCAGTCCCTACCTCAGCGTGACCGAGCAAGATCTCGAGGGTGACTTTAGCCAAGCATTTGCAGGCTGCGAACAGGTGATTTTTGTTGCCGGTTCTGGCGGAAATACCGACGATGATAAAACATTATTAATTGATTTATGGGCTGCGGTTAAAGCCGTAAATTATGCAAAGCAATATGATGTAAAAAACTTTATTATGGTCAGTTCGATTGGCGCAGATGATCCTGATGCAACAGAAAGCGATTTAAAACCTTACTTAGTTGCTAAACATATGGCTGACGAACATCTAATCAATAGCGGCCTAAATTATACCATTGTACGCCCAGGTTCACTTACCAACGACAGCGCTTCATTGCAAATCACCACACAACGGCCAAGTGAACGTAAAGATGCAAAAGTCAGCCGTGAAAACGTGGCAAATGCCTTGTTGCAAGTGGTAAAAACGGCTCCTGGTGACAACCGAATATTTGAGTTATTTGATGCCAATTAAAGCCAGTATCTGGCTGTAATTACCGAAATACCAGGAGCTATAGCAGAATAATTTTCTGTATGCTCCTGCTGTTACTTAGCCTAACAATATTTATTAGTTTGGTGATTCAATGTATTACGCTAAACGTTATTGCGTTGAACTTTATATTGAATTACTAACTAATATTTTGAACACTCTGACCTTAAACCCTGTTTAGTAATCAATATCACTCCTGACTTTAAACAGCACATCGCCAATTTTCAAATCATTATATTTGGGTTGTACAACCTCAATGTTATCTGCATCAATCAGTGTTTTTAGTAATTTAATTTGCTCGGGATTATCGATAGTCATGTATTTTGATTGCCATTGAGTACCATCATGAAACCACAGATTAGCTTCAGTTGAGTTATTCGTTTCATCTATAAATACATAATCGAGTTGTTCATCTTGATTTAAATCTATGGCGATAAAATAAAATGAATGACTTTTAAGCGGTGTCCAGCGGTTGAAATGTAAGCTCTCGAATACAGCCTGAATCAACTCATCCGAAAACACCTGCTGCCTAGGCCAAAACGTCGAGTGCGTAACAAACTCTGTTATTGATGTTTGCTCGGCTAAAGCCTCAAACTCTGGATTATCTGGGTTGACATACATTCGCTCAATGATCATTGCTTGCTCTGGATGAGTACTTTGAATTTGCGCTTGTAACTTTTGCATTGCAAGATAGCCTTGGCGTCCTAAATTACTTGAGAAGTAATAATAATCAAATTCTTCAATACTCACGTCACCTTCATTTAAGCGCGCGATTTGACTCTCGGTAGATAAACGCTGAAAATTCAAAACTGGCGAGTTCACTAGTAGCATAAATATTAAAATCACCACTCCCATCACAATATTAACTTTGCTTTGCACTTGTTGCCATGCATCGCGCTTTTTAACGATCCCGACTAAATACCCGAATGAAAAACACGCAAGTAAAAGACACACTAAAATAGCCCAGCAGCGACCCACCGTGATCCCGTATTGTTCAACTCTAAGCCAAATGCCATAAGCGGCAATCACACTGTAAATTGGTAATAAAGCAATACCAAAAAATACTAACCTATGTATTACAATTTTATAAGGTCGCTGATCAGCAGCGTATTGATAAACCGTATTCACAAAAAATAAAGTGAGTACCTGTAACCATAAAACTAACGAGCTACCACTGCCTGTTTGCCATAATTTATCTAGCCCCGTAAACGGTAGCGTCGCTAAAAAGCCTAAAGAAATAACCGTAAGTACTGGCAGTAAAAACTTAATCAAGGTTTGCAATAAAAATGAGATGTTATCTTCTATATGCATAACCCCTCTAAAGATCACCGTGGCAAAACCGAACGCTAAGGTTAAAGTTGGGATCCAAAACCAGTCTTTTTTGAGTAGCTCAGAGAAAAATGTAATCTCTAACGCATTAAATAGCGCCGCTCCTAACTGCAAAATTCCCCAGAAAATTAAAACGAATAACCAACACTCTGCAAATAAAATAAAGTTACGCCATGAGAGCTTGAATAATTGGCTATAACTAATTGCTTCATTATCAATCAGTTGTTGGATATACATAAGTGCTTTAAAGCTGGCAATTAAGGCTGTGAATATAAAAATGGCCGTTAAAGCATCGTTATTAACCAGCGCAATAGGGTATTGCTGAGCACCAATATAAGCACCAAGGAGTGATAACAACAGACTAAATGGTAACAAGTAACTAAGCAGTTTTTTAATATTAGCTTGCTCTACAGCAAGTAAAGTCAGTAGCACAAAACTAATGGTAAAAGTAACTAAAGAAAACAACCAAACTGGCTCTGTCGCAGGCCATAGCTGATTTTCAACACTACGATATAACAAAGTAAGAACAATGCCTTGCACTAAGGAAAGTACAAAAATAAAAGGTTTAGGTAGTTGATTATCCATATCTATCACCGAGGTTTTTCATCAGTGTGCGATAAATGTACCTTTTATTCAATGATGATTACATTTTCAAGTAAAAGTCTTTACATAAAGCTATATACTCATCGCTATATTGAGCCCCTTGGCCATGAATCGTTAAACTGGTCAGCTCGCATTCTTGCATCTGATAAGCAAAGCACATTAAGCTCCTGCTCGGCGCTTTAGTGGCAGTAGTTTGTACTAAACAATGGCGCACTAAATACAAACCTTGTAATTGCGCTTGTGCAATAAACAACTGCGCTTCTGGGCAAGGTAGAATCACATTTAAAAAAGCATTTTGGTGACTAAGGTGTTTGAATGCAGTGATTAACTCACTAAAACTTAAGCTATCTGTATGACGTGCGGTATTACGGGCTAAGTCCTGCCCTTTTAAACTGGCATTAAAATACGGAGGGTTACTGATCACAACATCAAACTCAGTTGTGGTGGTTACTTGCTGAATAGCTTTTTGCATCAATTTAATATCGGACCATGGGCTATTTGTAAAATTTTGCTGCGCATCAGCACATGCATTGGCATCAATTTCAACAGCATTAACCTGCATAGTTGGTTTGCGTTGCTTGCACATTAATGCCAACAACCCAGTACCTGTGCCAATATCAAGTAACCGCTGTGAAGTAGTTAAGTCAGCCCATGCACCGAGTAAAATTCCATCCGTCGAGACCTTCATCGCACTGCGCGTTTGCGCTACTTTAAATTGTTTAAACACAAAGCCTGACATTTTTTCACCTTTTCATTCACCAACTGGCGGATAGCGCGTATAATTACCAGCAATTGTCCTCTATTTTTGACACTCTATGCAATTTTCTGATTTTGATATTGATAACAAGATACTACAAGCCGTTGCTAAAATGGGTTACGAAACCCCAACTAGCATTCAACAACAAGCGATCCCTGAAGCGCTGCAAGGCCGTGATATTTTAGCCTCTGCACCAACCGGTACTGGTAAAACAGCGGCATTTTTGATCCCGGCGATTCAATACTTACTTGATTTCCCGCGTCGCGAGCCTGGTTTTGCCCGTGTTTTGATCATGACTCCAACGCGCGAGTTAGCTTATCAAATTCATGAACAGTGTGAACTACTTGCTAAAGGCACTAACCTTAAAATTGGTGTTGTTACTGGCGGTATTAACTACGGTACGCATAAAGAAATTTTTGAAAAAAATAACGATATATTAATCGCCACACCAGGGCGATTAATGGAATATTTAGAAACCGAAAACTTTCATGCCGAAAACGTCGAGATGCTTATTTTAGACGAAGCAGACCGCATGTTAGACATGGGCTTTCGTAAAGAAATGATGCGTATTTGTGAAGAAGCAAAAAATCGTCGTCAGTGCTTTTTATTCTCAGCCACTCTTGAAGGCGATAGCGTTGAACGATTTGCAGAGCAAATTTTAAAAGATCCAGCCCTATTAGAAGCTGAATCTTCACGTAAAGAAAAAGCTAAAATCCACCAATGGGTACACATTGCTGATGATTACAACCATAAATTAGCAATGTTGGTTGAAATACTAAACAGTGAAGACTTAAGCAAAGCTATTGTGTTTGTTAAAACCCGTGATCGCCTAGAAACATTAGTCGGCGAGCTGACCAATGCTGGGGTTCGCGCAGCCTGGTTACGTGGCGAGATGCCACAAGACAAACGCATGAAGGCAATGGAAAATTTCCACAGTGGCCGTACAAGAATATTAGTTGCGACTGATGTTGCCGCCCGCGGTATTGATGTGGCTGATATTAGTCATGTGATCAACTTTGATATGCCACGCACAGCAGACGTGTATGTTCACCGTATTGGCCGCACTGCTCGCGCAGGTAAGAAAGGCATTGCAATTTCGTTAGTAGAAGCCCATGACATTGCAGTATTAGCAAAAATTGAACGCTACATTGAGCTGCGCCTTAAACGCCGTGTTGTTAAAGGATTTGAGCCGCGTCATAAAGAAGCTAAAGCGCCAATCAAAAAACATAAAGATCCGGTAAAAATCAAAGCCCGTAAAAAGGCCAAAGCAAAAGCTAAGAAAAAGAAATAATTCATCTGCTTTGACGCTACATAAAAAGCCGAGACTTATCATAGTCTCGGCTTGTTACATTCAGTTTTACCTACTCGCAGTAAGTTATTAAACCCTCTCATAGCAGTCATGCAAATTAATTATCTTGTGCTCCCCATTTAGCTTGCTCATTACAAGCTTGCAGCTACGACCATCACTTAACAAAAAATATATTGCATCGCTATAGCTGCACTAAACAACAACTACAAATCTAAATTAGTTAGCTAATCGCCGTACTTTTTACTCAGTTGAATGTAAAAAATTCCAAAAACATTACCCCAACTTAAAATATCCCTTCAATTTCAATGCGTTAAAGTTGGAATAAATATTGTAACAGTAAGCTTACTATTCACTAAACACATACAATAGATGTTATGAGGGAAATCATGGACCGCTTCAAATTAACTGTATCATTGGTATCACTTTGCTGTGTATTTTTACTCGCCTGCGCAACGCAAGTCAGTGCAGCCACTAGTACAATTATGATCAGCAGCGTTTCTCCTCAACCAACACTACAGCAGACTATAATTCATAAACTGCGTAGCAATCCAAACCTAAACCTCTCGCAACTGCGAGTACACGTTGATGGCAACAAAGTAGCCATTTATGGTCTAACCGAAACCGGCTTTGAACGCGCACTGGCACAAAAGTTTTTAGAAAACACCCAAGGTGTGGCAATTATTGAAAATAAAATGCAGGTGAGAGATTGAAGAGTTTAAAGCTGCTAGGCTAAAGATTAAAGAGTTAAAGCAACTGATTTTCTGGTGATTCAACTTAGGTTTACTTAAAACACAGAAAACGCAAATCTCCAAAACATGACTTACAAAGTAAAATCCCAGCTAAACGCATACTTATGGTTTAGCTGGGATTTATCTGTAATAAAATTAGAAATTGCGTATTTCTACCGTTGAATTATTAAACTCAAATTTATTAATTTTGCCGCATTGAGCAACATGATTAGTACTAGCATAAGGGGTGTTTACTTGCGCGATATTACCCTCCCAGCCCTGACCATTTTTAATAAACGCTTTTACCTCAAACCATCCATTAACCGCTTTGCTGCAATCCATATCAACATCAAGCAGCCAGTAATGTTCCCCCCAAATATTCAGTGGTGTAACACCAAAGCCATCATTAGCAACGGTTTTTTCTGCTCCCCAAGTTGCTGGCCAAATATTAGTTGTCCAATCGGTTGCGGTCCCTTGCGCCTCACTACTTTGGCCCGTTTCAATACCATACCAATCTAGGTAATTATCGTTTGCTTTCCAAGGACTGGTAGTGGCACTTTGCAAATTATTATGGCGAATTGGCATAGCACATTCAAAGTTGCTTGTTTGGCAGTTACGCCCAAGATTTGTGTTCGCATAAACATGGTCAATCCCGCCGCGAATAAACATATCTTGGCCAGTTTGCGTTTGTGCGTTAATAAATATCACAGTTCGCTGCCAATCACTCTGAGGATCAGGGGTTGAATTAGTGGTTAGCTTGGCATTTTTATGAATAGCCATTGCATCCCACGCGGCTACATTTAAGTTTATAGTGCCATTTGCATTAACAGTAATAACTTCACCAGTACAACTTGTTGCATCATTAGTCAGCGCTCCTTTTAGCACGTTACAGTATTGCCCTGGAGCCATATCTGTTTGCACGGTAGTATTGAGTGTTGAGCCTTCTTTATTAATGGCAACATGACCTGAACTTCCTCTACCAAAGGCTATTTGATTGTTAGTATTATCCCACCAATTGGTTGTTGCCCAGTTATCAGCTGTATTATTTCTAAAATCTACGCCACCTGCAATGTATGCCCAACGATGCTCACATTGCCAATTACTCGCAAAGCATTCTAAATTACCGTTGTTATGCACAGGTACGCTTGGACCACCAGCATCTGTGTCACCATGATAGTCGTAACTAGACATTACTTTTGGATAACCATACGGGTAAGCCAACATAAATACGTTTGCTAAGTCGTACAAGCGGCCATCTTCAAAGGTAATTACATTACCGGCACCACCATGACCGCGTTGATTATCATGATTATCTACAAATACTACAGCTGATGCACTTGGCATAAACCCCCACCCTTCACCAAAATTACTTAACCATGCGAGCGAGCCATTTCTAAAGGTATTGCCAAGTTCAGTGCTGTATTTAAATTCCGTAACTAAACCTGACGCTAAATACTCAGAGGCACCAACAGCCTCGCCACCTTGATCAATTACTTCTTGAAAGACCACTGGCGAGCCATTCACTTTCGCCATTAAACTTTGAATATCACTGGCTGCAACATGTTTAGAGGCATCAAACCGAAACCCCTTAACACCAATGGCTTGTAATTCATTAATGTAAGCCGCTAATGTGTTTTGGACATACGTTGCAGCGGTATCTAAATCTGCGAGTCCAACTAACTCACAGTTTTGTACTCGGTAACGATCGTTGCCGTAGTCAGAGCCATTAATGGTGCAACTGGTGTGAAAGTCTTGTGGGCTATAAATTGGGTATTGTTTATTACCATAGGTATTACCAGCGGTACCTGTACCACTGCCTGCAGCCATATGATTGATTAAAGTATCTACATAAATATCAACGCCAGCGGCATTACAGCGATTAACCATATCAATAAACTGCTCGCGGTTACCGCCTCGGCTTTGCAATAGGTAACTGACAGGTTGATAACGCGTCCACCATTGGCTGCCTTGTATATGTTCATTAGGCGGCGATACCTGTACCGCAGCATAGCCTTTAGGTCCTAGGTATTGTTCACATTCGAGGGCTACATCTTGCCAGTTCCATTCAAATAGATGGACGAATGTTGTTGGTGTTGCATTTGCAATCGACGTAGCACTTAGGGCAATGCTTAGCCCAATAGTGGTTACTATTCTTTTAATTTTCATTGTGTGTTCCGTTGTGTTGTCAAGTAATAGGCATTCTTCATTTACAAAGAATTAACAGTAGAGGGATTCTCACAAAATGAAAATTGAATACGTATGCAATCAAAAATTCAAAAACACCATCGATTATGGATGCTTAGCACAAATGCAGTGGCACGAGTGTATCGCTAACTTATTCTTTGTGTGTGTTGGAGTGTTTATTAACGGGCAGTACAGAGCGGTAAAAACTAGTATACGGTTTTTATCTTTATTACGAATTAAATGGTACTAATCTTGAAGTTTGTGGTTAGCTTTTGCAGACTGCTCTACAAAGTGATTATTTATGTTGCGCGTTTTTGCGATTTTGGCATTCATTAAGAACTTGCAGCTTTTGCGCAGGGCTTGCACTGTGCCACGCGAGAATTTCATCAAGGGTTCTAAAGCAACCGATACAGGTATCGTTTTTATCTAAACAACAATGCCGAATACATGGGCTACTTGGTTCTTCATTGCTCACTTTAATGTTATTCATTAATTTTACCTTCGACTTTACTTATTAGACACTAGCCTTAGTTTTAGCTCGTGTCTAATAAGTGCAGTCGATAATCGGCTAGCGATAACTAAACTATGACCACTGCCTTTTACTTGTTTTGATGCTTCGCCATAAATGCTGTCTATCAGTAGAAAACTTAATACTGGTAAATATGCGCCAATCAACAACTGTATTACCAGCTGTAAATTTGTGTAAATTAGCACTATCAACAGGTAAATATTACCTGTTGATAGAACCATTTATTGTTCTGAGTGCTGGCGCTTTTCAGTGATCATCGCATCGAGTTTTTCACCGCCTTTAATACCAAAATCAAGGGTGCGAATTGGGAATGGAATACTAATATCAGCGTCACTTAGCGCTTGTTTGACTGCCACAATTGCTTTATGGCGTACGGTCATAAAGTCTGCCTCGCCGGGGTATTTTATCCAAAACCACACCAGTAAGTTGACACTACTGTCGCCAAACCCTTCAGCATAAACAGCGGTTTCGTCTTGTTTAATTACAAAATCAAATTCATTGATTTTTTTAACTATCACCTCAGCTGCCAGCTCTGGGTCATCACCATATGAAATGCCCACTGGCACTTCAATGCGGCGTACACCTAAGGTACTGTAATTACGTAATACATTACGAAAAAGTATTTTGTTAGGCACTAAAATCAGTTGCCCATAAAAGTTTTCGATAAGCGTGTTACGCAAATTTATTGAGCGCACATTGCCAAACACATCATCGGTTTTTATAACATCGCCTGTTTTAAAGGGTTTGCGAATACCCATAGCAATACCAGCTATTAGGTTCTCGGTCATATCTTGAAAGGCAAAACCAATTGCTAAACCAACAATCCCAGCACCAGCCAGTAATGACGTTACAGTGCCTTTTAGCCCTATAAAATCGAGGGCAACAAATAACCCAACACACAGTACTATCATCTTGAATATCGATGCCATTAAGTCTGCAATTTGTTGGGAGTCTAACGAGCGGCGTAAAACATTGCGCATCATCGAACCTAAAAAACGCGCGAGAATTGAGAAAACAATGGCGATGATCACCGCCACTATAAAATTAGGTATATGACTTATTACGACATCAAACCAGCCACCGAGTTTTTCTTCAATAAGTTTTTCGGCATCGCTGATAGAAGGTATTTTTAGCATTGCTTAACCTTGATTATTTTATAAATAGTGTCAGGTTATTGCAAAATAAGCGCCAAAACTAAAAAGCCATGCATTGCAGGGCTTTTAAACAGATTAATAACTAGTTTTGTTCATCTCTTAGAAATACTGGCTCCAGCTCTTTTTGGGTCGCTTCGCTACTGTAGTAGTAACCATCAACAGTAAACTTTTTTAAATCGCTTAACTGGGTAACTTTATTCTCAATAATGTAGCGAGCCATCAAGCCACGAGCTTTTTTAGCATAAAAGCTGATAATTTTATATTGGCCGTTTTTACAGTCTTTAAAGTGTGGAGTAATGATTTGCGCGTTTAAGGCTTTTTTATCAACCGCTTTAAAATACTCGTTTGATGCTAAATTTACTAGATATTGGCTATCTTGCTCAGCGAGTACGCTATTTAGTTTATCAGCAATAATACTGCCCCAAAATTCATAGAGGTTTTTACCACGGCTGTTATCAAGCTTAGTGCCCATTTCTAAGCGATACGCTTGCATTAAATCAAGTGGTTTTAATAACCCGTAAAGGCCTGACAAAATACGTAGGTGACTTTGCGCGTAATCAAGTTGCCCGGCAGTTAAGCTGTTTGCATCTAAACCACCATATACATCGCCATTAAAAGCCATCACGGCTTGTTTAGCGTTGTCGGTAGTAAACGGTTGCGACCACTCACTAAAGCGCGCAGCATTAAGGCCTGCAAGCTTATCGCTAATTTTCATTAAACTGCCAATTTGTGCCGGCGTTAATTCGCGGCACACCGTCATCAACTCTTCGCTGTGCTCAAGTAACTCAGGTTGCGTGAATTTATCAGTGCTTGCTTGGCTCTCGAAATCTAAATTTTTTGCAGGTGAAATAACAGTGATCATAGTTAGCTATTGACTTGGAAATTATTTAATGTCAATTTCAACATTAAATGAAACGAAAAGCACGTTTTGTTTATATCAATTAGTTAGAATTGATTGGTATGATACCTACCTTATTCGCACAGCAAATTATGCTATGCACCTTCGTTCTTCACTGATACGGACATAAGACCTATTAAGCGCTGTCACAGTGCTGCAGTATAAGGTAGTTACAGTAGATTTTCTTTTAACTTGCTTGGAATGAGGAAAGCAAATGACTTCAGCTCTACAAAGGCTCAAACAACATTCATCTATCGTGGCCGACACTGGTGATATTGAAGCGATTAAAAAACACCAACCGGAAGATGCAACAACTAACCCTTCATTGCTATTAAAAGCCAGTGAAATTGAAGCCTATAAGCCGTATTTAGATAAAGCGTGGAGTTATGCTAAAGAAACCGAGCAAGACGCTGCTAAACAATTAGAACTAGCCTGTGACTACTTTGCTGTATTACTAGGTAAAGAGATCAGTGACATTGTGCCGGGTTATATTTCAACAGAAGTTGATGCGCGTTTATCATTTGATACTCAAGCAACAATTGCTAAAGCACACACATTACTAAGCCTTTATGAAAAAGAAGGTGTGAGCAAAGATAAAATCTTAATCAAAGTTGCCTCAACGTGGGAAGGTATTAAAGCCGCAGAGCAACTTGAAAAAGAAGGTACTAAGTGTAACTTAACGCTGCTATTTAGTGATGCTCAAGCCCGTGCTTGTGCAGATGCTAACGTATTTTTGATTTCACCATTTGTTGGCCGTATTTTAGATTGGCACGTTGCTAACGGCTTAGAAAAACCAACCGATCCATTACAAGATCCAGGCGTGCAATCAGTACGCAGTATTTTTGAATTTTATAAGCGCCATGATTATAAAACGGTTGTTATGGGCGCAAGTTTCCGTAACACCGGTGAAATCATCGCACTAACTGGTTGCGATAAACTAACCATCAGTCCTAACCTTTTAGAAGAGCTAGGCAACCTTGAAGGTGCACAGGAGTATTTACTTGAAAGTGATATTGCTAAAGAGCCTAAACCTGCACCACTAACTGAAGCTCAGTTCCGTTGGTTACATAATCAAGATGCCATGGCGACAGAAAAACTAGCTGAAGGTATTCGTTCTTTTGCTGATGCACAAGAGCAACTAGAAGCACGTTTTAAAGCAATGTAATCGCTTTTATCGTTTAAATTAAACGTCGCATTTGCGGCGTTTTTTTATGCCTGAAAATAATATCTATTCATTAATTTATCACTTACCTGTAACATAAATGTCACTTTTTTATTCTATTTTAGTGTGGCCTGTGGTATAGGTATTTTCGAGGTTCAAAAAATTCAATAGGAGAAGTTCATGGATAGCCTAGACGATATTTTAGAGATATTAGAAGGTCCTGATACAACAAGAAAGACCTCTCAAAAAAATAAAAAGAGAAAATGGCGCGAAATCGAAGCTTTAAAAGACAAGCAACGTTTACGTAAAGAACTACAGGAACTAGACTTTTTTACAGACAATATTGCGATTGATGAATTAGATTTTTAATTTCGCAATAGCTACTAACCAACTAAAAGGCCCTTACCGATAAAGTAAGGGCCTTTGTTTTTATCAGTTAACGTATATTCTGCGCAGAATAATAACCCCCGCCTACATCCGTAGCTGCGATTTTACATCGCGACAAGCTTAACATTCTGCGCGGGATAAACTCGCACCTACAATTCCTAAACTTGCCAATCGATCGCTGTTTGCCCTTGCTGTGTTAATAACTGATTGGTAGCGGAAAAATGCTGGCAACCAAAGAAGCCACGATGCGCAGACAACGGCGATGGGTGCGGGCCATTTAAAATATGGTGACGCGTACTATCAATGCCTTTACCTTTCTTTTGTGCGTGAGCACCCCATAAAATAAATACCACACCTTCACAGTGTTGATTAATATGGGCAATAACCTTATCGGTAAACTGCTCCCAACCTAAGTGTTTATGGGAATGGGCTTGGCCTTGCTCAACAGTCAGTACGGTATTAAGTAAAAACACCCCTTGCTCTGCCCAGCGTTGTAAATAACCGTGCGTAGGCACGCGAAAACCATCGATATCTGTAGCCAGCTCTTTATAGATATTTTTTAATGAGGGAGGAAGTTTACCAACCTCTGGTAATACCGAAAAACACAAACCATGTGCTTGTCCTTCGCCGTGGTAAGGATCTTGTCCTAAAATAACCACTTTTATATTACTTAACGGTGTTGCATCAAATGCACTAAATACATACTGCTCTGGCGGATATACAGCAATACCTTCGCTGCGCTTTTGAGCAACTGTATCCAACGTCTGCTGCATATAAGTTTTTGCACATTCGGTTTTTAAAAAGTCTTGCCAATCACTCATTGTGGCTCCTTAATTGCAACGCGTGAATCATCTATTTTAGTACACATATCAGCAAGACCATCCAACATACGCGTGGTAAAACGGTGTAGTAAATCAGCATTGACGCTAATAAACAGATGGTGCTTTACCGCGGGTACTTCGGGCCATTGTGTCCAATCAATCACAGTTTGCTGCGCTTGTGACTTTTCATTAGGCAATATAATGATCTCTGGTTTTGCCACGATCACATTTTCAATACTTATCAGAGGGTAATCAGTTCGGCTGCTAGCAAATACATTACGACCTTGGCAAATTTCGATTAACTGATTGATCCAGGTATTTTTACCCACCGTCATCATCGGTTCTGCCCATAGCTGGTAAAATACCGCGACCTTACTTTTACCTTGCTGCTTGGCTTTGATTACAGCAATTTTCTGCTCAAATTCAAGTGCGGCTTGCTTGGCTGATTGCTCACGTCCAGTAAGCTCACCTAAACGGCGCAGTTCATTGGGCACTTTATCTACTTCACTGGCGTCACTGTAAATTATATCAATACCAAAACTTTTAATACGTGCTAAATCCTCAGCTTTGCTACCCGTTTTCCATGCTAAAACTAAATCAGGTTTGAGGGCCAGTAGCTTTTCTATTTGAATACCTTGGTGACCACCGATACGTGGGATATCATTGGCCGCAGCAGGAAAATCAGCATATTCCACGGTTCCCACGATTTGCTCACCAGCGCCGATGGTATACAGGTTTTCAACAATATGCGGGGCCAAGGCGATAATTCTTAATTGCTGCTTGTTAGGATCAGCCACGAGCTTAAAGCAGCACAGAGCCAGCGATAAAACGAGTACAAGCCTAAGCGTAGCCATTAATAATCAAATCCTATTTGCGCTTTAACACCAGCATCAAATGCATGCTTAACATTGCGCACTTCACTAACAGTATCAGCTAAGTCAGTTAACTTGCGGTGCGCACCACGGCCAGTAATAATTAAAGATTGCATTGGCGGACGATTAGCGATCACTTCGAGTGCTTCGTCTAAATCAATGTAGCCGTAGGTGATCATATAAGTAATTTCATCAAGTAATACTAAATTAATTGATTCGTCAGCCAACATACGTTTTGCTTCTTGCCAAGTCGCTTGCGCCGCTGCGGTATCTGATTCTTTATTTTGCGTCTCCCAGGTAAAACCTGTGTTCATAATGGCAAATTCAACCCCTGCGCCTTGCAATACATTACGCTCACCACACGGCCAAGTACCTTTAATAAACTGGCACACAGCAGCTTTCATGCCATGGCCTACACAACGTGTTACCGTGCCAAACCCTGAGGTTGATTTACCTTTACCATTACCAGTGATCACCTGAAAAACGCCTTTCTCAGTTTGTGCTGCGGCTATACGCTCATCAACTTTATCTTTTACTTTTTGTTGGCGTTGTTGGTGCTTGTCGTTATGTGTGTCGCTCATGATTAACTCCTTCCCAGTTTTGGTAAATTTGCGTTATTTTGTCTAAATCTAAATGTTCTTTACACATCGTGGCTAAGCGCGTTAATTGCTGCTCGCGATGTGTGTCTATATCTATTAATTGGGTAATACCACTATTTGGCAATACCCAATCCAGTATTAGTTGCGTAGCTGCACTGCTATCAAATAAGCCATGTAAGTAAGTACCTGCTATACAATCATCATCTGATATAAAACCATCTTGCACAACATGCTGTGGATGCTGAGTAAATTGTAAAAAAGGCTTTTTAAATGCTGGGCCAGCGCTGCAACCGGCGTGTATTTCATAGCCTGCCACTTTTGCTTGTTGACCGCCAAGATGGATCACACCAGCAGCTTGAGTTAGTACTTTATGCTGCCCTAAATGAGTGGTAAAATCAGCGAGCCCTAAAGCTTTACAGTGTGTTTTACTTGATTCCACACCCTCAGGGTCATATATATCTGTGCCGAGCATTTGCAAACCTCCGCAAATACCTAATAACTTACCGCCATAACGCAAGTGACGCTGAATCTGCTCGCCCCAGCCTTCATTGTTTAAAAAGGCTAAATCATTAATAACATTTTTACTGCCAGGAATGATGATCAGATCAACGTGTGGAATTGCTTGAGTATGGCGAATGTAATTAATGTCAATTTGCGGGTTTAAACGCAGCGCATCAAAATCAGTGTGGTTACTAATATGAGGAAGTAGCAATACTGCGATTTTTATTTTTGCTTGGCTTACTTGATTATCTATCGCTACCGCGTCTTCAGCATCTAGGGCGAGATCATGTAAATACGGCAACACCCCTAACACTGGTTTACCGGTGTACTCTTCAAGCCAATCAAGGCCACCTTGCAATAAGCCTATATCGCCACGAAAACGGTTGATCACAAAGCCTTTTACTCGGGCTTGTTCTGACTCGCTTAATAGCGCAAGAGTACCGACCAAATGCGCAAACACACCGCCTTTATCTATATCTGCAATAATGATCACGGGGCAATCAACCGCTTCGGCGTAACCCATATTAGCAATATCACCCGCACGTAGATTAATTTCAGCCGGACTGCCCGCACCTTCAACTACCAGTAGCTCAAACTCTTCGCTTAAACGCTGTTGCGAAGCCAGTACCGCATCCATCGCGACTTTTTTATAATCATGATAAGCACCTGCTTCCATATTACTAATGGCTTTACCGTGAATTATCACTTGAGCGCCAGTATCACTATTGGGCTTGAGTAAAATGGGGTTAAAATCAACCCGTGGCGCCACTTTAGCTGCAATCGCCTGAAGTGCTTGCGCACGACCTATTTCGCCGCCATCTTCTGTTACAGCGCTGTTTAAGGCCATATTTTGCGGTTTGAATGGAGCAACTTTGATCCCGCGTTCAACAAATACCCGGCACAATGCTGCAACTAAAGTACTTTTCCCTGCATCAGAAGTAGTACCTTGTACCATTAATGTTTTCATCATGACTGCCCTTTCAGTGTTAAGGCAAGACCTGCCATTATAAATTCAACTCGCGCAGCTTTTGCGGCAATGGCTTGATGTAACCAGCCTGATTCATCTACAAACCGGCGGCTTAGCTCGCCCAGAGGCACAATACCGTGGCCAACTTCGTTACTGACAAAAATCACTTGCCCCGGTAAATTTTCAAGGGTATTTAGTAGTGCTGATTTCTGTTCATCCCAACAATCACTTGTGGCGTGACATAAACAGTTACTTAACCATAAGGTTAAGCAATCAACTAAAATACAGTTATCTTTGCTGCTGTGTGTTTGTAACGCCTCAGCCAATGCAATTGGCTCCTCAACTAACGGCCAATCTACAGGGCGCTGTTGATGATGATGGACTATACGATCTTGCATTTCAGTATCGTGGGCTTGCGCCGTTGCGAGGTAAATAACGCTTTTATTGCTTTGCTGTGCAAGCTGTTCAGCAAAGCGGCTTTTTCCACTGCGTGCGCCGCCTAAAATAAATGTGTGGTTAGCGTTCATAATATACTCACGAAAGTTAAGTAAATGGCAATTTCACTTAGCTGCTGCGCCGCACCTAAACAATCGCCAGTGTAACCACCTAACTGCTGTTTAAACCAGCGGATCAAAATGACTCTTATGATCAGTAATACTGCTACAAGAATGAATACGGTTTGCCATAACAATACACCAACAGCAATCAAGCTAACCAGTAAAGTAGCGGCGGTTACAAGTAACGTAACTAAACTAGTGACCGATAGGTGCATAGCAAGCGGCTTTACTTTTGAAGTCGCATCTTCACTTACATACTCCATCCCCATAATTAAACTGGTTGCCACTACTCGGCTTACACATTGCCCGATAACAATTGCACTCAATACAGTAATCAATGACTCACTAAGAAAGAGTAGGCTTTGAAATTTAACCAGCAGCATAATAAATAATGCCGCTGCACCATAAGTACCAAGACGACTATCTTTCATAATGGCAAGCTTTTGCGACACCTGCCAACCACCGCCAAAACCATCCCATACATCGGCCCAGCCATCTTCATGAAATGCGCCTGTTAATAACAACCCGGCCGCCATCATTAGTAATACACTTATTGATGCTGGTAACAGTAATTGAAAAACGCCGTAGCTGAGTGCTAATAATCCACCAAGCAGTAAACCCACTAAAGCAAAATAGCGACTTGCTTGATTTAAATGAGCACCGCTTACATTAAAGCGCAACTGCACCGGTAGCCGGGTTAAAAAGCTAATTGCTAATAACAGTAACTGCCATTGCGTTACTTTATTTGCCTCTGGGTTAGGCATTAACTGACAACCTGCTTAACACCAGCATCAGCAAAACTAGCCATCTGATTATAAAAACCAAGTGCGGCTTGCAATAATGGTAAACTTAACGCAGCGCCAGTGCCTTCACCCAAGCGTAAATCAAGTTGCAGCAGTGGCTTAACATCGAGTGCGTTTAACATCAGTCGATGGCCTTGCTCATTTGAGCAATGTGCAAAAATTAAATAATCTTTCACTGCTGGGTTAATATTAATTGCGGCCATTGCCGCAGCACTACAAATAAAGCCATCAACTACTACAGCCATGCCTTGCTCAGCCGCAGCCAACATAGCTCCCGTAATATGCACAGTTTCAAAGCCACCTAACGCTGCAAGTAGTGAAATAGGATCTGCTAAATGTAACTGATGCAATACCAGCGCTTGCTCTACAACTGTTATTTTACGCGTAACAATATCATCACTAACACCCGTGCCTTTGCCAACACACTGCTGTGCAGGTAAATTCAGCATAGCTGCCATAATCGCTGCTGCACTGGTGGTATTACCTATGCCCATTTCGCCAAAGGCAATTGTATTACAACCACTATGACTGAGCTGCTGCACCAGCTGTTTAGCATTATTAAAGCCTTGCTGTACCTGCGCGGTATTCATTGCCATGTCTGTATTAAGTGGCTTTGTTATACTTCCTAGACGGCAATTATGGACACTTGGCGCTGTGACTGGATGCAAAATACCACAATCAATCACTTCTAATTGCCAACCTAACTGTTGGCAAAAGACATTAATAGCGGCACCACCGCTGACAAAATTAGCTACCATTTGTGAAGTGACATCACTGGGCGCTATCGATACCCCTTGTGCAGCAACACCATGATCTCCTGCAAATACCAGCAAAGTAGGCTTCTTGATTGTAGGTGCAAAGGTTTTAAAAGCATCTTCGCTTGCCACTTTTTGACTAAACAAAGTAACCAGTTGTATTGCACATTGTTCTAACTGTCCAAGTGCACCAAGCGGTTTAGTTTTTTGGTTAATCTTATCAATGATGAGGTGACCAAATTGATTAGTTACTGTAGGTATATTAAACATCTGACTAACTCTCTCGCTTGCGAAAATAAAGTAACGATAAAAAGAAAATACTGCCTATTGCAGAAGTAATAACACCGATTGGCAATTCTTGATTTGCAAGTAAAACACGCGATAGCACATCAACCCACACCATAAATATACCGCCAACTAAAGCCGTCATGATCAAACCAGTAATAGTGCCTTGCGACACAAAAAACCGTACTATATGCGGGATCATCAAACCAACAAAACCAATACCACCACACATCGCCACTAACACTGCAGTGATCAATGAGCTCAATACCAACATTAATAACCGAAACCGCTGTACCGGTATTCCTAAAGTTGCAGCACTTTCATCACCTAGTAACATTGCATTTAGTTGCCGACGAAAACCCATCATCAGCCCGGTGCAACTAATAATAACTAAAGCGGGTAACCATAACGTTGACCATTGTGCGCGAGCAAAGCTGCCTAGCGTCCAAAATAAAATAGCCGTGATCGCCTGTGGATCACTAAAATACAAAAGTAAGCTGGTAAAGGCACTGAATAAAAAGGATAAAGCGACCCCAGCCAAGAGCATGCTTTCAACTTGTCCGCGACCTGCTCGTCCGGCAATAAAAACCAGTAATAACATAGTCAATAAACTACCAACAAATGCCGCGGCCGACATTGTTATTCCCGCGCTGACTCCTGTTAGTGTCATAAAACATACCACACCAAATGAGGCTCCCGATGAAATACCAAATAAGTAAGGGTCGGCTAACGGGTTACGGGTTACGGTTTGTAAAATTAAACCAGCAATAGCTAAACCAGAGCCAGCTAAAAACGCCAACAATGTTCGTGGCATTCGCAGTTGCCATATGATCCGCGCTATAAAGGAGTCATCTCCCTGACCTATAATACTGTGGTATACATCAATGAATTTACTGGTCGCAGCACCAAAGCTAAGTGCTATAAAAATGCTCGACAAGGCAAAAAATAGCGCCACGCTGACTGCAAAATAATTATTTTTTTGCATCAACGCCACCACCTTGATAGCCGTAAAAATAGGTAATACGCGGAATGACCTTATTTAATTGTTTACTCTGTGGATGCGCCGAGACTTCGGCACAGACACCAAATACTTCGCTGAGCATTTCTTCCGTGATGACATATTCTGGGCTACCCGTTGCAACTAACTCACCTTGCTTTATCACCAGTAGTTCATCACACATACTTGCTGCAAGATTAAGATCATGGAACGACGCTAATACCGTTACATTTAGCGATTTAGCCAACTCCATTAATTGAATTTGATATTTAATATCTAAGTGGCTGGTAGGCTCGTCCATAATTAATAATTGAGGGCTTTGTACAATTGAACGTGCTATCAATGCGCGTTGCTTCTCGCCACCGGAAAGGGAATCAAACGATTGCTGTAAATGATGGCTCAAGCCAACTTGCTCAATCGCCTGAAAAATAATTTGTTGATCATTTTTAGTTGTCGAACTAAATAAGCTTTTATGCGGCGTAAGGCCAAGACTCACTACATCATAAAGCGATAGGTTAAATTGCGAAGGTGTTTCTTGCAGCACCACAGCAACCTGCTTGGCATATTCATCCGCACTTAGCTGCCAAATATTTTTCCCTGCAAATATAACCTCACCGCACACTGGTTTAGTGTAACGGTATAAACAACGCAATAAACTTGATTTACCTGCGCCATTAGGCCCTAACAAACCAATAAATTGGCCTGGTTTTATTGCAAAATTAATATCGTGCAAAATGGCGGTATTTGCCACCGACCACGATAAATTAGCTACTTCAAGTAAAGGGGGATCAATTACTGCTGGTATTTGCAATGTGTTATCTCTCTAGCAATAGCTAAACCCAATACACTACAAACCATTATGATCATGGTGATAATAGAAGAGTTAGCCCGCTCAATAGGTAATAAATTAACGTATTTTGTATCTGACTTATCGCGCTTGCGACTTACAGTTGCGGGAACAGTTGAGGAGTTACACCCCATTCCAAAATACATAAGGCTCTATTATGGGCGGGTGAGTAAATATTTCAATTAATATCTTTCTAGACGGCTAAAAATAGTCTTTTAAAACACAATTCTGGGCCATGCTTTATCGCTATCATCTATGTAAATATCAATACAAATAAGCTTCCCATAACCGATTGAAAATATGTTTTGCTGATTCGACTCTTTTGGTAACTGACAAATAATACCTAATAGTTGCTTGATCACTCCGGCATGCGTTAAAACTAATTGTGCTTGAGTACGATTACTTGCAATATCAATTAGTAACGTTTGCCACCACGTTGCTATTCGCTGATAAAAATCCCTCATACTTTCGCCATGAGGGGGGGTTACTTGCCAAGGGCTTTGCCAGAAATCGCCAAGACTAGGAGAATCCGTCTGTTGCCACAAATCATCATATTTACAGCCATCCCAATCACCAAAATTAAACTCTCGGAGCTGATCAGTCAGAAAAAGTGGTATTTGCTGGGCATGGCTAAAAGATCTGGCAAATTCGCTACAACGTTTCAAAGTCGAACTTTGTACAAGCTCAATATTAGTTAGTTCATTGCATGCTTGATGTAATTGCGCACGGCCAAGTTCACTGAGTAAAAAATCTGTATGTCCGGCCAAGACTTCTTGCTCAATCAATTCGCCATGGCGTAATAAGTAAACGCGACTAGAAAATGGCGGCATAAAGCCCTCTTACATTAAAGAAAAGTACTTTTAACAATAGCATAATGATCATCCTAAACGGATTAAGCGCACATCAAAATGTAGAACGGCATTAGCTCCTATTTTCCCACCATTCCCCTTGCGCCCCCACGCCAGCTCTGCAGGAATTACAAATTCATAGCGAGAACCAACCGACATCAATAAAATACCTTCTCGTAATCCTTCGATTGCCTCATCTAAGGTAAATACTTCAGGCATTCCAGCTTTATAACTATCAGCTATTACGCTGCCATCAGCAAGCATAATACGCTGATTGATGACCACGGTATCTGTGTCAGTTACTCGCTCACCAGAGATCTCATCTATTACTTTATACATCAAACCAGAAGCACACAGTTGAGTATCAGCATGATTACTAAATTTAACTATGAAGCTTTCACTGTTTTTACGATTGAGTCCTGATGAACCTTTTGATTTAGTTGTTTTTTTACGTGCCATGAAGCCCCACTATTTGTATGATAAATATAATGATTTTATCGCATAGGTAGAGGCCTAAACGCAAGTTTTATAGTGAGTTTGCGAGTTTTTCAAAACAATAAAATGATCTTATACCAATCGTGTTAAGTTACTGACCATTTATAGCGACAGATAAATGCAGTGATAACAAGGCATAAATTTTGACATGTAGTTGTTCTACATGAAAAATTTATAACGCAGTTAGCGCTTTATACCAATCTGCCAAATTATGTGATCTAATTAGCACACTGATACTTATCTACTTTTACTAAATTGAACTTAGAAAAATCCAAGCAACTTTTAGCTTTATCACGTAAAGAGCCTAATGCGAGA